>CAYGVZ010000266.1:0-4211 GCA_964353475.1 uncultured Pirellulales bacterium
AGGCGTGTATGGATATACCCTGCGAGGGCGAGAACGCAGGGTCAGCCGAGTGGGCAAGAAAAGTGGTGCGCGAGACGGGGCCGCTTATGGTTCATTCGCACTATAACGGCGAGTTCCAGACAGGCGCGGACGGGCAGATTGAGCTGGCCGGGGCGCGTAAAGTTGCCTACGCTGAGTTCGTCTATGCGCTTGTCAAGTCGGGCTACCGGGGTTTTATGAACTGGGAGTTCTGTCACCCGGCGATGGAGAACGGCGAGCGTGCAGGGATCGAGTACGTGCATAAACAGACGCGGCTGGCGCTGGAATTTATGAAGCAGCTCCGCGACAAGGCCGGCAAACCAGGCGCCTGATTCGCAACCCGCCATTCAGCACAGATACAGAGGAAGGCAGATATATGGAAACAAACCCGGAATTAAGGGCTGTTATTCTGGAAGTGGTGGATAATCAACTGCGCGCAAATGACCCTCCTGAGACCCGTTCTACATTAGACCGGCTGGTTGGAGAAGGTTATTCGCAACAAGAGGCAAAGAAGCTTATTGCCTGTGTCGTGACGTCGGAAATCTTCGATATGATGAAAAACAAGAAAAAATTTAATCCTGCCAGATACCGTGCGGCTTTGGCCAAGCTTCCGCAGTTACCCTGGGATTGAATAGGAACAAATCGGAAAACGCTCCTGCCCTGCTCAGCAGAAGACATTATTCCGAGCGACCCCACCCAGCACTGGGCGAGACATAGCGTTTTTCTACAGAGCACTCCTGAGCCGTCTTCCCGTTATTCCTTGATCACATAGCCATAGGCGGGGATGGCAGCGCCGCCGATGGTTTTGCCAGCAGCGGAGAAATTGACGGTGATAGACAGGCCGTTGCCGAATGTCACCTGCTCGACGGCAAAATCGTCCGTGAGGAACTTGTGGTCGGTCATTTCCTCCGCGCCAATACGCTCAAGCCAGCGGTCAACATGAAGGGTTGATTTGAAATCATCCGCCTGCTTCTTCCAGCCGTCAAAGCCGTTGACCCTGAACGAAATAACGTAGCCCCAAAGCATATCTTCAAGCCAGTTCGGTCTGGCCGGGTCAGCACCTGAGCGTCCCCGCGTGGAAAACACGGCGTCGTGAAACACCAGCGGCCAGAGCGGAACCGATTCGCCGGCCACCCGGCTGTGGCGGGTTGACGCATAGTCCAGATACAAAATCCCGAAATCCGCCCCCCATTCGCTGCCCACGGCTACCCCTTTGTCGGAGAAAAACTTGAGCAGTTTGGCTTTTTGCTCAACGTCCTGTGACCTTGTCTGGAGATTGCCCGGGTCGTATGACTCGTAATTCTGCACGGCCGTGGTGGTGTCAATATATATCACGGCGGGGTTTAGGGTCGCAAGGTTGGCCCAGTTCCGCCGGGCGTATCGCAGTCCCTCGCCTGAGTTGAGTATGTAGGCCTGACCACCCATCCAGTAGCCGCCCCCCAGAAGGTCGCCGTCGGCCAACCGTACCACGCCGTTGGGAAAACTCGGGCACTGTTCGTATATATCCTGGTAGTTATCGTGAAGCCCGACGCTGATGGCCCCGGCAAGCGAGCACAGCTCCTTGAGTTCCTGAATCGTCCCCAGCTCCTGCGCCGGAGGCCAGATGTCCGGATGCGACCAGTCATAGCCGCCCTGTATCCAGCCGCGAAGAATAGCAAAGCCCTTCTTCATACCAAGAGCTTTGGCCTCTTCTATTATTTGTTTCGCCTGCGCGTGGGTAGCAGACACCTGCAGCTTGCCGTCAATCTTCGCCTCATCGAAAGACGTGAGGGTATCCTGAAAGTATCGCCTGGTATATGGAGGGTTTGCCTGCTGTATCGCAAGCCGCCTGCCGCCTAACAGATTCTGCAATGCAGGTTTTTCTTTTATTTTTTCCTTGAGTGATTTGTAAAGCCCATTTTCAATCGCCCAGGCGCGATACGCCTTGGCAAGACCAACATATCCGCCGGTGGTAAAGCGATAACGAATGCTCCTCGGATAAGACCACTTGCCGAGCGACTTGAGCCAGGCCGGCGACGCGGACATTTCCGCCGCCATCACACCGGCATCGGCAAACTCCTTGTGAAAAATAGCAATCCAGCCCGAATCGCCTTTCAGCCCGCCGAACCATCGCATATTAAGCTGGCTGATAAACGGCAGAAATCGCCTCTCGGCCATCGGCTTGTGAACCAACTGCCCCACGCCTCGTGGGAAAACCATATTCTGCGACTCTATCGGCGGCGGAAACACCAAACTCGGAAGTTTTTCATCCACCTCGCTGAGCCGGAACTCAAGCCACGGCCCATCCAGCTCTACATCACACTTGAATGTCCCCATCTCCTTCAGATGGTAGCCCAGCAGCGTGAACCTGATGGAATCACCGGCCCGTGTCCCTTTGAACCGCCCCGGGTACTGTTCGGGCTTGGACCTTTCCGTCCGCTGCCAGACGTGCCCGACATCGATGGCGCCCTCGTCCTGAAACATAACCGGGCCCATCTGCCATTTCGTGCCGGTCTTTTTGTCTAACAGGTCCGCCGTGGCATCGCTGTAGATGACAACCTTCATATAGTCGTTTTCGAGGTCCTTGAGGACCTCGGTGCTGCGCAGAATGTCAATGGAAGTGCTGCTGCGGGCAATAGCACCCTGCTCCTGTTTCACGTCAGCAGCCCCACAGCATAGGACGCAAGTGCAGTTGAGAATCACACAGCAAAAAACCAATACACTTGCGACACAAGAAACACGTCTCATTGGTCAACTCCTTTACTATTAAATGACATTGGCAAGACACATTTGCTTCGGAACGAAGAAAACGATTTTGCCTTTCACACTTTTATAAACGTCTTTTTGCGGTACATATAGAGGAGGATGAGCCAGATGATGGTAAAGGCGGCGGCGTACTGCACGGCGCTGTTCCAGTTGCCTAAGCGCCCGGCCAGAGAGCCGACAAAGACACCGCCAATCTTGCGAAAATCAAACACCTCCGTTGCCATATAGACGGCGATAGCGTTCATACCTATGACCTTGAATGGGAAGGCCCACTTATGAAAGCCCCAGACATCAATGACTAAGTAGAAGAACGCGAGCAGCAGCAGGCACAGGCCGCCGGAGAAGAGGACGAATGAGCTTGTCCAGAGGTGCTTTATGTTTGGGAATGAATAAGACCACAATTGGCCGAGCGCGAAGGTTACGACACCTGCGACGGCAAGGTCGGCGAACTTCTGATAGGCCGTGCGGCCTGAGCGGAGGAACTGGCCTGCAAAGACGCCTAACATAACGGTGGCGGCGAACACCGGCGTCTCTAAAATCCAGGCATACGTTGTCTGGTCCTGAAACCTGCCTAAGATGAGTTTGTCGATGTATATGGCAAGATTGCCTTCGGGAGTCAGGACGCCTGCACCGTGGCCGGGCACAGGGACAAGGACCATCAAGGCCCAGAACAACAGAAGGAAAAATACAACCACGATGGACTGCACAACCAGTCCGAATTCGAGAATCAGCACGGTGGATATTATGTACCCGACCGCGATGGTCTGGAGCGTGTTGCAGTAGATATGCAGCTTTGACAGGTCGTATTGGAGGAGGTTTCCCTGTGCAATCATACCGAGGAAGAAAAGTATCAGCGCGCGTTTTATGCTGTGGAAGTATATCTGTTTCCTGGTCTGGCCCAGCGAGAGGCGTTTTGCGAATGAGAAGGGCATCGCGCAGCCGACGATGAAGAGGAACAGCGGCATAATAATATCTTCAAAGTTGAAGCCCACCCATTCGGCGTGGCGAAGCTGACCCGAGATGAATCCGGCAAACTGATTATTGAAGACCTTGTGCAGTGAACCGATGGCGTCCGCGCCCCCGATAATGCAGAACATATCAAAACCCCGCAGGGCATCAATCGATTCCAATCGCCCTCCTATTGCGATTTGCTGCTCATGCTGCAACATATTACCCCCTTTTGAAAATATTCTGTTGTCCAATCCTGCACTGTCCTTCTCGTGCGAGACACTACTGCGGCAAATCCCACGCCTTTAATTGCCGCCCACAACTGCAACTCTTCTGATACCAGCATACCCGGGCGCCGCAACTGCTGCACGACCATTCTTTCTTCTGGGCGATTAGCCACTTTTCAAGACCGTTGTTCCTGATGTACCCAAGATTCGGGCCAATCGTCCAGTGGTGCGGCCATTTGTCATTCATAAACTTGTCAAGTTCACTGCACGGAT
>CAYGVZ010000267.1:0-4187 GCA_964353475.1 uncultured Pirellulales bacterium
GCGGCTGCATCGGCGACATTTTTCCCAGGCAGCCGCTGTACAAATCGGTCATCGCCAACGCAATCAATGCTGCCGTTAATGATATGCGTTTCACGCCTGTAACAAGCGGCGAGTGTAACGACATTCACATTGAAATATCGGCGCTGACAGTGCCTGCGCCGATTGCATCCTGGGAGCAGATAAGAATCGGCATTGACGGGGTAGTGATGAGCAAGAACGGTCGCTCCGCGGTCTTTCTGCCGCAGGTCGCGCCTGAACAGGGCTGGGATGTCAACCAGATGCTGACGCACCTTTCGATGAAGGCGGGGCTGCCCGGCGATGCGTGGAAGAGCGGCGCTGAGTTCCTTGTCTTTCAGGCCGAGGTATTTGGTGAGCAGCAATGATACATTCGGGTACCGTCCAAGCCGACTGCAGTTCAGGCCGCTCGCGTCTTTCAAACCTGAGCGGTGGATTTATGCTGTTCGGATACGGGCTTTTCAGTATCGCGGCCCAGACGTTGCTTTTCCGTGAATTTCTCGGCGGCTTCAAAGGCAGCGACATCAGCGTCGCTGTCTTCTTTGCGTGCTGGTTTTTGTGGGTGGGACTGGGCGCAATAGTTGTTCGCAGGGCAGGACGATTTGCGGCCTGGCTGGTTGAAAAGATTGAGCTGGTTTTTCTTGCCTATCTGCCGGCCTTTGTGCTGGAGGCCGTGCTGATTATCCAGGTGCGTCGCCTTGCCGGCATTGAGGCGTATGCCTTGATGCCGCTGGGTGACGTGCTGCTGCTGGCGCTGCTTGTCACCGCCCCCGTCAGCATAATCACCGGGATGTTCTTCCCACTTGCCTGCCAGACGGTGGGGCGCACTACCACCTTTGCAATCCGGCACGTCTATATGCTCGAGGCGGCGGGCAGTTTCGTCGGCGGGTTGGGGACAACACTGCTTCTTAGTACAGCCGTTAGTTCGGCAAGAATTCTTTTTCTTCTTGCTCTGGTTATCTTACTGTCGGCTTCTTTTTCTCTGCTCTTGAAGGGCGCACTTTCTTCGCGAGGTCGTCTTGGCGCTGGTCTTGCGGTCTTGTTGACCGTCTGTATTGCCGTCTGTGTTTTCCTGCGGGCGGATGACGCCGTATCACGCCGCGTTCATCTTGTCAAATGGAGGAACCTGTTTGCTGAAGGCGCACCGGCCGGCGTTTTTCAGACGCCCCAGGCCGAATACCTGTACGGGCAATATGGGCATCAGTGGGTCGTGGTGCGCGAAGGCAGCGTGATTGAGTCGCTGCCCGATGAAACGTCTGCGGGGCGTACAGCCGCACTGACCATCTGTCAAAAGCCGGACGCCAACAGCGTCCTTGTTATCGGGTCAGGGCTGGCCTTGTGCCGGGAATTTCTGAAACTGCCGCAGTTGCAGAGAATCGTCTGGGCGGGTTGTGATAATGAATATGTCCGCGCCGTCAATAAATATGTCCCCTCGGAATTTCAAATCACCGATGAGCGGTTCGAGCCGGTTGCCGGCGACGTCCGGTCGATACTCGCCGCGAAAAAGCATCAGTTCGACCTTGTTATTATCAACCTTCCCGACCCAGGCAGCTCGGCGATGAATCGTTATTTCACCGCTGAATTTTACCGTCAGGTAAGCAGCGTACTGTGCCCAAACGGCGTCGTAGCGGTTGCGGTTGCGGGCGGCGAGAACATTATGGGCACGGAACTGACAAGCATCGGTGCATCGGCCAAGCTGACGCTTGAAGAGGTGTTCCCGCAAATAGTTTTGGCGCCGGGCGACCAGACGTGGTTTATCGCCTCTGCTTCCGCACACATCAGCGACCAGCCGGGCGTTCTGCGAGACCGCTTTGCACAAATACAGGGTGCCGCCGCCGTATTTCCGCCGGCGGGCCTGTTGAGCGTCTATCTGCCCGACCGTGCAGCGAAGGCGATGAACGCTTATCGGAACATCGACCTGCCGCGGCGGTTTCTCATTAACCGCGACGGCAGGCCGCTGGCTCATCTTTACGCGCTGCTGCTGGCGGCTAAACAGTCGGATGCCCCGCTGGCACGATTAGTCAAGCTACTGCTCATCTCGCAAATACTTGTCTTCCTGGTCCCGATTATCGCCTATTGTATTTTGCGCCCGCTTTATATACTCAGGTCGCGCAGAAATGGCGCGTCTTCTACGTTTGACAGTTCATTTCTTGTGTTCTCGACGGGCCTTGTCGGTATAGGCGTTGTCATCGTCCTGATGTATCTTTACCAGACGCGTTATGGTTCGCTTTATCTGCACATTGGGGCGATTTCGTCTCTGTATATGGCCGGCCTCACGTTAGGCGCAGCGCTGTGCATAATGTCCCCAAAATCCACGGGGTCTATGGGTCGCGAGTTACTGTTTGTGCTCTGGCTGGTACTGCACGCCGTCTTGCTTGTTGTGATTGGCGTACTTGGCGTCGAGGGGTGGACGCACGGCTGGTTTGCCGGGGCGTTCGTGCTGTGCGGGATATGCAGCGGGCGCTATTTCCCACTGGCGGCAAGGCAACTGGATGATATTGATGTCGAGCCGGGACGCGCTGCCGCGGTCTTGCAGTCGGCAGACCATCTGGGAGCGGCGGCGGGGGCGCTGCTCACGGGCCTGCTTATTGTCCCTGTGCTGGGGACATTGGCTGCTATGTGGTTGCTTGCGGCGCTGCTGGCCGCCAGCGTCCCCGCGGCGATGCTGCGGGCGCACCAAAAAGACAGCATCTGTATAGCCGGCGAGGCGTATGCGCCATTAAGAGCGGCTGGGTACACGTTGTTTACCATCGCGGCAGCAATCATAATCTGCTCCAATTTGCTCTCGGCGGCCTCTGCTCGATTGCGCCCATCGCTGCCTGATTACGCTACGCAGGCACTTGCGGGGGCGATGCGCATTGAGCGAACGACTGCCACTTTTCAGGCAAGCGGACGTGCGGCAGATTATTTTCTTGTCTATGACCCTAATGGTCAGCGTATCGGGTACGTGATAAGCTCACAGGACTTCGCACCGCAGATTCGCGGGTTCGGCGGTAAAATGAACATCGCCATTTATGTCGACGGCGACGGCAAACTGGTTGACTTTACCATACTCAGCTCAAATGAGACGCCGGCATATCTCGAAATGCTGGCCGCCTGGTTCGACAGGGTAAGGGGACATCAACTTTTCCAGCCGGCGCCATTTACCGATGTCGCTGCTGTAACAGGCGCAACGATAAGCTCAAATGCGGTTCTGTCGGCTATTCAGGAGTCAGCGAAGCGCTTTGCGGCGGAGGTGGTCGGCCGGCCCGTCGGAACACAGCCAGCCGCTCCATCGACCGAGATGTTCTCAGCCGCGACGCCCGCCGTGATATATCTTGCTGTGTCCCTGATGGTTACTTTGGCGGTGATACTGCGCGGCGGATTCTGGACGCGGCTGGTCGTGCTTGCTGCCAATCTGCTGGCCGGCGGCGTTCTCCTTAACATACAGTACTCCAGCGAGCAGATTGCATCGCTTCTGTCGGGCCAGATACCGGCGGCCCGTCTAAGTGCTGCCTTTGTGCTTATATTGGGAGCACCGCTTCTGGCGGTCATATTCGGCAATATCTACTGCGGGTATCTCTGTCCCTTTGGCGCCCTGCAGGAACTGCTTGGGTACATCTTCCCATCACGACTTAAACCGCCCATAGCGCCACGGCAGATGCAAAATGCAAGGTTCATCAAGTATGTTGTACTTTTCATTTTGATTGTCGCGTTCTTCCTGACCAGGGACAGAACCGCGATTGGCAGTGACCCGCTGATTTCTATTTTCAATTTTAGATTTACGATTTTCGATTTGACGTCCGCCGGCGTTGTCGTCGCAATAGTTGCTGTTGCCGGCTCGATTTTCTATCCGAGGTTCTGGTGTCGGTATTTGTGTCCGGCGGGGGCGTTTCTGTCGCTGTTTAATAACTTCGCCGTCCTCGGTCGGTTTCTGCCTGCAAAGCGATTTGCAAGGTGCGAGTTCGGCGTCACGGCTGGAGACCGGCTTGATTGCATATACTGCGACAGGTGCCGCCCTGGATTCGCCCGGCCGACGATAACGGGTGAGCCGTTTATCGCTGCTGAGCCGAAGGTGTCATCGCGATTCTTCGCAATCGTGGTTGTCGCAATTGCTGTGATTGTATCAGCAGTGTCGCTGAAGACATTTACGAACGCGACGATGCGCGGCGGTGTTGATATAACTGCGAGGA
>CAYGVZ010000268.1:0-4175 GCA_964353475.1 uncultured Pirellulales bacterium
CGCAGACAACCGGAATCATAATCTCCGGGTACGGCTTCTTGCCTTCCTTGATAAGTTCCGCAGCCGCCTCGAAGATTGCCCTTATCTGCATTTCGCTGACTTCCGGATATGTGATGCCTAAGCGCACCCCGCGATGCCCCATCATCGGGTTCGACTCGTGCAGTGCATCAGCGCGCTTCGCTAATTCTTCCATCGAGATATTCAGGTCTGCGGCAAGCGCCTCTAACCGCGCTTTTTCTCGCGGCACAAACTCGTGCAGCGGCGGGTCAAGCAGCCGAATCACTACCGGCAGATTGTCCATCGCCTCCAATGTCCCCTTGATGTCCTTCTTGACGTATGGGAACAATTCGTTAATCGCCTTCTTGCGCTCGGCGGTGTCCTTCGACACAATCATCTTTCGCAGGATAAACAACGGCTCATCGCTGCCCTTGCCGTAGAACATATGCTCCGTCCTAAATAGGCCGATACCCTCCGCACCCAACTGTCTCGCCTTTTTCGCATCGTCAGGCGCATCGGCGTTAGTCCTGACGCCAAGTTTGCGTATCGAGTCGCATATCTTGAGGAAAGCGTTGAGCATCTGGTTCTCTTCAGCGGCGTCGAGCATCGGCAGCTTGCCCTGATAAAGCACGCCCTTGGTGCCGTTGAGTGTAATCCAGTCGCCTTCCTTGAGGACGCTGCCGCCGACGTGCGCCTGTTTACTGGCGTAGTCAACTTCGAGCGCTCCGCAGCCGACGATGCAGCACTTGCCCCAGCCGCGTGCGACCAGTGCCGCGTGCGAGGTCATCCCGCCGCGGGCTGTCAATATTCCCTGCGCCGCACGCATACCCTCAACGTCCTCCGGGTTGGTCTCTTCACGAACAAGTATCACCTTTTTGCCCTGCTTCGCCCAGTCAACCGCCGACTGCGCCGTGAACACAATCTGGCCAACCGCCCCGCCCGGTCCAGCGGGCAGCCCCTTCGCCAGCGGCTTGCTCGCCTTCTCTGCCTTGTGGTCGATAATCGGGTGCAGCAATTCATCCAATTGTCCAGGCGTTACCCTCATCACCGCGTCTTTGCTTGTGATGAGTTTCTCTCTGGCCATATCGACCGCCATACGCACCGCCGCCGGCCCATTTCGCTTGCCGACTCGGCATTGCAGCATCCAGAACCGTCCGTTCTCAATCGTGAACTCGATATCAAGCATATCGCGGTAGTGTTTTTCGAGATTCTTTTGTGTTGTGAAAAGCTCCTTGTAGATTTTCGGCATCGCCTTTTCTAATGACACTAATTCTTTATTATGCTCGCTCTTGGAGTCCTCGTTGACCGGCGCCGGCGTCCTGATGCCCGCCACAACGTCCTCGCCCTGTGCATTGATAAGGTATTCGCCGTAGAACTTGTTCTCGCCGTTGCCGGGATTGCGTGTAAAGGCCACACCGGTGGCCGAATTTTCGCCCATATTCCCGAACACCATCGCCTGCACGTTGACCGCTGTGCCCCACTCATCGGGTATGCCTTCGATTCTGCGGTAGCTGACCGCGCGCTTGCCGTTCCACGATGCAAACACCGCGTGAATCCCGCCCCACAATTGCGTATCCGGGGCATCCGGAAATTCCTTGCCTAAATTTTCCTTCACCCTGCTCTTGAATAACTCGCAGAGATTTTTGAGGTCTGTCCCCGTCAAATCGGTGTCGCTCTTGCATCCCTTTTGTTGCTTGAGGTGGCCCATTATCCCTTCAAGCTGTTTGCGGATACCCTGCTCCTCTTTCGGCTCAATGCCCGCCGCCTTTTCCATCACGACGTCCGAGTACATCATTATCAGTCGCCGGTACGCATCATATACGAACCGCTCACTGCCGCTTTTCTGAATCAGGCCGGGAATTGTTTTTGAAGTCAGCCCAACGTTCAACACCGTCTCCATCATCCCCGGCATTGACTTGCGGGCGCCGCTGCGCACTGACATCAAAAGAGGGTCTGACGGGTCGCCGAACTTCTTGCCCATAATCTTTTCGACCTTGCGCATCGCCTCTTCGACCTTTTCTTTCAGCCCTTTCGGGTACGTCCGCTTATTCTCGTAATAATGAGTGCAGACCTCCGTAGTGATTGTAAAGCCCGGCGGGACCGGCACGCCCAGGTTCGCCATTTCAGCAAGATTCGCGCCCTTGCCGCCCAAAAGGTTCTTCATTTTCGCGTTGCCTTCGCCTTTGCCGCCGCCGAAGAAATACACCGTCTTGTTCGCCATTATCATTTTCTCCTATACTGATTAATACAGTTAGACACTGAAAACAAAGCCCGTGAGCATACCTTTTCAACACCCGTGCCGTCAAGCCCCGATACACCGATTTCTCCGCCAATCTATGGTTAGCCCCCACCTCTAAGGCAGGGTTATGCACTCTGATTCTCACGTCAACAGCCGGTAAAACTTGCCCGGCCGGCCCTTTTCTGCTATAATGCAGTTTGTGTCGCCTCTGTGCATAGGCAACGTGCCGGGCAGAGGCCCGCAGCAGAGGTCCTGGCTTGGGGGTTTGCCGCCGGGCGGGGCCAAACCACACACCGGTAATTGTCAGGTATTCGGGCCGGTTTTTTCCCGGGATACAGGACAAGGAGGACAGTCGTGATGAAGTATTTTGCCCTCGGCGCGGCATTGTTGGTGTCTTTGACCATCGGTTATGCCGATGCCGCAATCACATTCGACAACGCCAGCTCTAATTACAGCAACACAGATGGTCCGACACTAAGCTGGTCCCATACTATAGGCGGCGGCTCAAACCGCTTGCTTGTTGTCGGCATAGGCGCGGAAGACACCGTTGAAGGCGACTTAGTCATAACCAGCGTCACATATAACGGGGTCAATATGACCCTTGTGGCTGGTTCGAGTTGCCTCGGCGGCACAAGCTCAACAAGGCGAAAAACTGAATTGTACTATATGCTCAACGCCAACCTGCCTTCCGCCGGCACATATACGGTGGCGGTTACTTATGCCGGGAACGTATCGAGCAAGAACGGGGGCGCAATCTCCCTGACGGGTGCTGCCCAGCAGGCAAGAGAGGCAGTCGCAATCAATTCAATTAACGACCAGGCCAGTATTTCGACCAATATCACGACATTGACAAACGGCGCATGGGTGGCTGATGCCATAGTTTCGGCTAATGCCGGTTCATTCACTGCAACAGGAGCCAGTATGACCGAGCGCTGGGACGTATCAGCCACCTACTCCAGCGCGGCCGCCTGCACAAGGGTCGTCGCCCCGCCAGGACAAGTGACTATTAGCTGGCAACACAGCGGCGGTGCGACCAGCAATCGGCTGGCCCATTCAGTTGCAGCGTTCGCTCCTTCGGAAATAACCAATCTGGCGCCAAGCGTCGATGCCGGAAGCGACCAGCATGTCACGTTGCCGGCAACAGCGCAACTGAATGCGACGATTACGGATGACGGCCTGCCTAATCCGCCCGGTGCGGTGAGTAAGACCTGGAGCAAGGTCAGCGGGCCGGGGACTGTCTCGTTTCTGCCTAATGCCTCTGTTGAAGACCCCTGCGCAAGCTTCTCGACCTATGGCGATTATATCCTGCGAATCGATGTAAATGACGGGCTGCTTACTGATTCGGATGAAGTTGCCATCTTCGTCCATGAGCCGGCGCAGCCGGTGCAGTATCCCGATGGCGACCTCAACCAGGACTGGGAAGTTGACTGGGAAGACGCTGACATCTTCATGCAGCAGTGGTGCGATGCTGGCTGTTCCGGCCTGGGCTGCGCAGACATCGACGGCCAAAACGGCGTCAACTTCGATGACTTTGCGATGCTGGCGGCGAACTGGTCAGTCGGGTTTCCTCATCCCAAAACCGGGCTTGTCATAAACGAGGTAATGGCCTCGAACGATTCCAACATCGCCGATGGGCAGGGGGAGTACGACGATTGGATTGAGATGTTTAATAACAGCGGCCAGCCAAATGACATTGGCGGCATGTTTATAGCCGATGACTTGAACGAGCCGAACAAATGGCGGATACCTACCGGCTACCCTGCTCAGACCACAATCCCGGCGCACGGTTATCTGCTGCTCTGGGCCGACAATGACACCCTGGATGGACCTCTGCATCTGGGGTTCCAGTTGTCGGCAGGCGGCGAGGCAGTGGGTTTATACTCCTCTGACGGAAACCTCATCGACTCGATGGAATTTGGCGAGCAAACCACCGATGTCT
>CAYGVZ010000269.1:0-4100 GCA_964353475.1 uncultured Pirellulales bacterium
CGCCGATTGAAGGCCATCGAAGAATACTCGCACCTGGGTGCCGGCTTTAGAATCGCACTGCGGGACTTGGAGATTCGCGGGGCGGGAAATATCCTGGGCGCGGAGCAATCAGGCCATATACAGGCGGTGGGTTACCAGATGTATTGCGAGCTGCTGGCGAACTGCGTTCGGCAAATCAAAGGCGAGCCGGTGCAGGAAATCCCGACCGCCACTATCGACCTGGGTTTTGCCGCGTTTATTCCAAAGAGCTACATCCCAGGCGACAGGCATCGGCTGGATGCATATCGGCGAGTCGCTGTTGCGAAAAGTCCCGATGAACTCAGGCAGCTCGAAGGAGAGTTTGCAGATGTATATGGGCCGCTGCCGCAGGAGGTAAAGGCACTGTTGGATATTGCGGAGCTGCGCATCAGGGCGAGCAACTTAGACATAAAAAGCATTGTTGCCCACGCGGGCAATCTGGTATTCTCGTTCGCCGATGACGCAGCAGCGAGAGCAAAATCGTTATTCAAAAATGTCTCGGCTAAGTGGACGCCGGGCGACGAGAAAACAGTGTATCTGCATTTGACGCAGAAGCATTTTGAGGAGAAGACGCTGGTGACTATGCTTCGTAAAATTCTTGGAGGAAAGAAGCAATGAAGAGATTGCGGTTTATGTATTTCCTTATGACAATTTGCGTGGGTCTTGCGGCCTGTCTGGTCCTGGCCGTAAGCCCTTCGGAAAAGCAACAGTTGGAGAATTTCAAGGTCTCGACGTTGAAGGGCCTTTCGGCTGTGGCGGTAACTGTCAAGATTGTCAGAGATGACCCGAATACCTTAGCCACAGTCAAAGAGCAGGAACTGCAGGGCGAGGTCGCGCTTGCCCTGCAGAGCGCAGGCGTTAGCGTTGCGCCGCCGCGCGCGGATGTCGGGCTGTATGTCGTATTAGTCAAGGTCGCAAGGGGCGGAAAGGACGGCACACTATGCGGCGTCCACGTCCAGTCATCACTGCTGCAGATTGTGCAACTGGCCCGCGACACGACCATCCGCACCGAGGCACAGACCTGGCCGGCATTCAGCCAGGGCCGCTTCGGCTTGGTCAGCATCGCTGTCGCCAGGACTATGGTTATCCAAAGCGTCAAAGACCAGGTGAAGGACTTCGCCAACGACTGGAAAGCCGCTAACCCAAAACCTTAACCGCCGAGTTCGCCCTTCGACCATGCTCAGGGCAGGCGGAGAACGCAGAGAAGGAAACTGAAGTAAAAAGGGAAAAAAGAAAGCGAAAGCATATTTCGATATATTATTTCGCAGAGGCAAATCCTGTGGACCAGAATGATGCGAACATGCACCTCGCAGGCGAGAAACCGCCTGTGGGCAAATGGGCAAAGGTGTCAGTCCAGTGTGCTGTTACCGGCTGGGTCTGTATCCTTTCTGGTATGGCGCTTCTCGTTGTCCTAATACTGGACTTGGCTCTTGGGTTCGTCGGCGGGGTGATATTGCTCCTTATGGCAGCATGCTTTGCGACCGGGGTATTGTTAAACGCCGTAGCTTTACTAACCGGCATTGTTGCTTTGGTGAGAGTCCACATTCTTCACGAATCATCGTCGGGGACGCGAAAGGCGATCCTCAGCATTGGTCTTGGCACGCCGGTGGTAATAGCCACGGTTTTTCTGGCTTTGTGGGCAATCTTCACGTTCAACCGAGTGATGTGCGGAATGAATATATCTTCTCTCGAAAAGGCCTTGCATTTGTATGCCGGCGACCATAATGGGAGATACCCTTCGCCTCAAAAATGGTGCGATTTGCTGATTGAAGAAGTCGACTGCGCGCCGAGAATGTTTGTCTGTGGAGGCGGGCACAAAGGCCGGTCTCACTATGCTATGAATCCTTACTGCGAGCCGAATTGCCCGAATGATGTGGTTCTGGTGTTTGAGACAAAAGGCGGATGGAATCAGTATGGCGGAGTGGAATTGCTGACCTTTGACAATCACGGCGGGAAAGGCACAAATGTGCTTTTTAACGATGGGCATGCGGAGTTCATCAGGCCGGAGGACGTCGGCAGGTTAAAATGGAGGCCTGAAGATGCGAATACAATCAGGTGACGAGGTGAAAGAATGATGAAATCAAAAACACTGGCTTTGTGTCTTGGTGCCTTTGTGGCGACAGTTTGCCAGGCGGCGGGTAAGGCGGGAAAGTCGCCGTTAGATGAATTGCCGGCGTACATAAGGCAGGTAACGTATTTCGGCGAAAGGGCGGACTGGTCGCACGATGGCAGGAAAATACTTTTTCTCGCAAGGACGTTCGGCGACGTCTATGAGGTGGAGATTGCGACGGGCAAAATCACGCCTGTAACGCACCATTACTTCCACGAGGGCTACACGCGGGCGCTTTATCTTGCCAACGGGGACATATTGCTGTCGGGTGCGAGGAAGTTTGACGCAAACAATCCCTGGCTAAGCAGGAGCGGCAGGAACGCGGAACTGTGGGTCCTGAACAAAGACCTCAAGTCGCCGCCTGTCGCTTTGGGCGAGCACTGTTCGGAAGGCCCTGCGGTATCACGCAGGAATATGAAGATTGCCTGGACGCTTCAGGATGAGGGTTTGATTTTCATCGGCGATATTGTCTATGAAGACGGCAAGTGCAAACTGATTAACAAGAAACTTATTCTTGACGCCAACAACCTGCCCTTTAAGTGCAGAGAAATTGAGACGCAGAACTTCAGGCCCCCTGACGAAAAAGAATTGATATTCAGTGCATACAATTATCAGGGTACCGAGGTTGCGGGGCTGGATTTGCAGACGGGTAAAGTCGTCAATTATTCGAATGCCCCCAATAGTTACGAAGAGCCGGAAGGCATTTTTCCCGACGGCAGATATACTCTGGTTGAATGTGACAGGCACAACAGGCGGGGCACTCAATATATCGACATCTATAAGCTTGCCTTAGACGGCTCAGGCGATATTGAACGGCTGACGCATTTTGCCGACTACCCCGGCTACAAGGCCAGCAATCCTGTTGTCAGCGATGACGGCAGGTTCATCGCCTTTCAGTACGCCAAACTTGGCGATAATGCAGGTGTCGGCAGGGGAATACTGGTTTTCGACCTGGAGCAGTTCGAGAAGTCGAGACGATTGACCGCGGATGCGCGCAAGCCGCGAGACGATGATGACCTGCGGTACTGGCTTGAGAATATGGTCTGGCGCCACCATTTTACGAACGAAGAAATCGCAGCGGCAACGGGTCTGTCGGATGGCGAGATTAAAGAGGCGCTGAAACGATTTGACATCAGGGCGGACAATAAGCCGCACCGCAGCGACGGCAATGTGCTTGTGCTGCCTTACCCCGGTGGGCGACATCCGCGAGACGGTTTTTTCGATGGAGCGGTAAATCCCCAGCGGGAAACGAAAGTGAGCGTTTTTACGCCGTGGGATGCGAACAGCTACGTCGTCGTTGATGTCCCCGAGGCGGTTTTTTCCAATCTCGGCCTGCTGTACCTTGCCCACAGCCACGAACCGTTCCCCACAATCTGGCAAAAGCAGGGCATCGAACTGGAGAAACTCGAATGGAATCGGCGTGAGGATGGGTCGCTCGATATCGAGCGCAAGCTGCCCAACGGCGTCGCGTTCGGCGCCAAAGTTGTCCCCGACAAGAACGCGGTGCGGATGGAATTGTGGCTTCACAACGGGACGCAGCAGACACTGACAACCCTGAAGGTGCAAAACTGCGTTATGACGCCCAGGGCAAAGGGCTTCGAGCGGCACACCAATGAGAACAAGATATTGCGCGACCCCTACGCGGCGTGCCGCTCCCAAGACGGCGGCAAGTGGATTATCACCGCCTGGGAAAACTGCATTCATCCGTGGGCCAATCCCGATGTGCCCTGCTTTCACTCCGACCCGCAGTTTCCGGACTGCCCGCCCGGCGAGACGGTCCGCCTTCGCGGCCAGGTTTGGTTCTATGAAGGAACCGATATCGAAGCAGAACTGGGACGCATCAAGGAAACCGCCTGGAGAAGGTGAGTGCCCGAGCAAGTTTGCTGAATCTATTTGAGCCGGTCTGCCAGGGCTGAGCCGAATTCCTGGGCGAGCTTGCTGCAGGCACGCTCGATCTCGTAGGGTGTGGCAT
>CAYGVZ010000270.1:0-4081 GCA_964353475.1 uncultured Pirellulales bacterium
CGCCACGACCGGCGAATCGTGGGCAGGACCGACAGCAAAGACCTTGTGAACTGGGAATTTCGCGGCCACGTCCTGCATGCCTCGAACCGAGAGGGAACATTTGACCAGCACGAGGTGTGGGCGCCTTTTGTTCTAAAAACAGATGGAAAGTTCTATATGTTCTACAGCGGCATAATACATCCCACCCGGCCGATAGAATACAGGAAACTCGGCCACAGCCATCCCTGGGTCGCTGCCGGTCACAAGGAGACACAGGGGCTTGCGTCTTCGGTTGACCTCACCGACTGGCTCAAAATCGCCGACCCAGTAAAGGGCCTCGAAGTTGCGGGCCGCGACTCGTTTGTTATGCGGGATGACCAGCAAAATCGCTGGCTGCTTTACAGCACCGTAGGTACAAAGCAGGCCAACGTCTCAGAATCGCAGGACCTCATTCACTGGAAATCACTCGGCATTTGTGCTGATTTCAGCAATATGGACCCCAACCTCGACTACGGGACCACTTCAAAGGCGATGTTAGGCGGTCGCGTGCAGAACTGGCACAGCGCCGAAAGCTTGAACGTCATAAAGAATCCTGCCAGCGGCAAATGGGTAATGCTGGCCAATTGGCAATACATTGTGTCCGATGACCCGGCGAATTTCAAGGACAGCAAATCACGCCCCTACGACACCGAGTACAACGGCAGGAGGGTTGATATTGGGTTTGCCGGTGAAATGGTTCAGCACGAAGGCAAATGGTATCGCTCCGGCTGTTTCGGGCCGAGGGACTACTGGAAACTCGGCTTTACGGAGATTGAATGGGTTGCCGACGGGGCATTCAGAATCGTCAAGCCAGGTATCCTGGCGAAACCCGAATAGATTCTTACAGGTTGCGGAGATTGAATTATGAAAGGGATATCAAGAAGAGATTTGATTAAGGCGACAATCGCCGCAGGTACAGGCGCGATGGCGTTGCCGCAACTTACGAAGGCCGGCGAGGCCGAAAAAACAAATACGATGTATATTGCGGCTTACGACACCGAATCCGCGCGTTGCCTGGAGGCCTGTCGCAAAATCGTTGAGGTTCATAAGCGACTCGAGATGCCTGCGACCTTTTTCATCGTCGGCAGGACTCTCGAGGCGAATCCCAAAGAATATAAAGAGTTATTGACGAACCCTCTCTTCGAGGTTGCTTCGCACACCTGGAGTCACAAGATGCTGCGAGATAACGTCTTCTGCGGCCCGGCGGCGTCTGCAGATGAAAAAAAGGAAGAGATTTTCAAATCAAAGGAACTTATTGAAAGGGTCTTCGAGCGACCTTGCATCGGTCTGCGGGCGGCCTGCGGCTTTGACAACGGCCTTAAAGGCGCAGTCGATGCCCTCAAGCTCGCCGACGAAGCCGGCTTGAAATACGTGAGCACTCTGCTGTGGGGGCCGGACTATTCTATGCCCGCGCTGCTCAAAGAGCCGTTTAACTACGCCGGTGATGGTTTCCCCAATTTGTGGGAGCTGCCCGGCCACGGCTGGCACGAGAATCTTCTCAAGAACAACAACGGCTGGGGACCAAGGCGCCTGACTCTCTGGCCTCCCGTTATGCCGGAGGCAATCCCTGCCGGCTTCGCAAAAACGCCGAAGGATGAATTCGAGGTCAACCGGATATTCCTCGAAAAGGCGCTTGAAAGGAACAAGCCCTTTGTCTCGCTTATCTGGCATCCCTGGTCGCTGTACAAGTTCGACCCTGAAATGAAGATGTTAGAATTGACGTTTGAGCACGCCCGCAAAATCGGCTTGCAGCCGGGGACATACGCCGACCTCTATAAGAAGGTTTCCGGCTGAGGAGGTATTCCCAAATGAAGTTGCCTTGGCTCAAAGTCCTTTCCGAACAGGAAATCTTAGACATTCACAATGTGTCACTCGATATCCTGCAACAATGTGGTGTCAAGATTCTCAGCAGCAGGATGCTCGCGTTCCTGAAGGAAAAGGGCCTTGCTGTGGACGACCGGACCCGCACTGTCACCTTCAGTCGGACTTGTATAGAGGAAGCCCTGAGCCGGGCACCCTCCCAGTTTGAGGTGTTCGACCGCAACGGTGAATTTGCCTTTGTCCTTTGGGACAGGACACCCAAGATAGCCGCGGGTCACAACGCCGTTTTCTGGGTGGATTCACAGACTGGTTGCAGACGCGAATCCACCGTTGCGGATGTAGAGATCTTTACGCGAATTTGCGACCGTCTTGAGTGCATTGATATGGTCGGCCTGCCGGCTATGCCTCAGGACGTAAAGAATCCTGACGCAAGTGTGCTCTACGGGATGAAGGCGGTTATCGAGAATACCACCAAGCCGGTTTACTTCTCGACGTATAGTGCGGCGGCAAACCGCTGCTGCATTGAGATGATGCGGGCTGCTTTCAGCCGTAATCTTGATGAGCGCGTTTACGGCATAAGCCAGTTTTCCCCCACAAGCCCTCTGTTCTGGGAAGAGGCCGTTATTGACGCAATGATGGACAATGTCCAGACGAACGTACCGATGTCGATACTGCCTGAGCCGATAGCGGGAGTATCGGCGCCTTATACGCTGGCGGGTCTGTTGACGATGTGCAACGCCGAGTGGCTTTCGGGCCTGGTTATGATTCAATTGCTGAAACCAGCGGCAAAGGCGATGTACGCCAATTCCTGGACCACCTGCGATATGAGAAGCGGGGCTGCCCTGGTCGGCTCGACCGAAACGACCATTTGCAGGATTGCGGCTGCTCAAATGGCGCATTTCTACAAGGTTCCTTCTCATACAACGGCGCCGAACTCCGACAATCATGCACACGACGAGCAGAATGCGTGGGAAAAAGCGCTGAGTCAATTTTGCTCTGTTGCCGCCGGCCATGACCTGATAGTGAACTGCGGGATGTTCGCGACCGGGATGACCTGCAGCAATGAGCAGCTTCTTATTGACGAAGAATTGTCCGCCATCTCGAGAAGAATTGCAGCCGGAATGAGAGTCGAACCCCATACCATCGCAAAAGACGTCATTATCGAAAGAGGTCCACAGGGCGAAACCTTTCTGACTACAGAACACACCCTGAAATGGCTGCACTCCGACGAATACATCAAACCCCGACTCTCTGTCCGCGAATCGTTCGGAACCTGGCAGAAAAAGAGCGAAAAGGACACCTATCAACTCGCAAAGGAGAAGGTGCGACAGTACGCCGATTATAAACCGCCGAGCTTGACGCCTGAACGGCTTCGCAGGTTGTCGGAGATCGTCCAGAGCTTTGTCAGGCAGGGAAATACTAAGAACCATGAGTAACTTTTGGAGGCCTATCCTGTGACTAATCGAAGATTCTTTGGCATGGCGATGCGACTGACCGTAATACTGGCCGTCTTACCCGGCTTGTCTTTCGCGGACCAGCGGTATTATCCTATTACAAGGTGGGCCCTCGGGCCGTGGTACGGGAGCGGCTGCCCCACAAATGGTAATTGCGCCTGCGGGCAGGCAGGCACCGCCGAAGAGGAGTTCAACTGCCAGCTCGACAACCTGCTCAAGTATGACATCCCAATAAGCATATATCTGTTTGATGGGGATGCCTGGTCAAAGACGAATTCGTGGGCCAACTGTGAATGCGAGGGTCAGGATTGCTGCAACTGGAAACTTGGTGCCAAGGTAATCGAGCGAATGCGTGACAATAATATCCGTGCGCTGCTGCATTTCTGGGGCGGCTGTCACCGGCCGGAGCAGTATATGCGGGCCTATGAGAAACTCGGCGATGTCCTCCTGGGCTTTTATCTGGACGGTGGCGCTTCAGACGAAGAGGCAAAACGCGCTATTGACTTCATGCAGTCGGCAATGTCTCGAAGGTCAGAGGTGAATATGAAGGCCTTTGATTCTCGCGTTCCGAGCATGACTCTCGACGGTATTCGCAAACTTGGTAATACCTGCTACATCGGCGATTTGTCCTACAACTTCATTGGAATGAGGGAAGGAATCAGAAGAGTATTTCGAATAGCCGATTTGCTGCCGGGGCCTTACAATGAATTTGCGGGATACGCATACAAAGACAATAATACACCGGACGAGGAGACGTACATTAGAAGGCTTCACTTTGGCTGCTTTCA
>CAYGVZ010000271.1:0-4042 GCA_964353475.1 uncultured Pirellulales bacterium
TTTTTTAATCCTCGTGATAGTCCTCGGATGGGCACCGTTGACATATACAGCGGGATCAATAGCACTTGAACCTCTCCAGCGCACGTCTGACAGTCCCGCGTCATTTGCAGAAGACCTAATGTGGGCCGTGACGCTTTTTTGCACGGGGGCAATTTATATATCCGGTATGACCGGCGCTCTTGTCGGGTGTCTTTCCATATTTTGGGCGAATTTGGGTAAAGGCAAGAGGTTCACGTTGCTGGGCATATCACTTCTACCGATTCTATTCACTGCCCTTATTGTGCTGACTAACCAGTTCGAGGAGCCGGATTACTATTGGTCGGTAGCGAAGTCGGGTCTCATTTCCCTCTTGAACTGCTGGCTTATCAACGGACCGGCAATCATCGCAGGCAAACATTTCCTGTCGGTCTGGTGGCACGTTATGCGAAAACTGCGGTTGGTTTCCGGGGATTATGCCGGGTAGTATGGGGGCGGTGATGGGCACTTTCGCTGCGGTGATGACGGGTATCGGCACGGGCGCAATTGCGACGATTGAGGTGTTCGGCAAATCGGCAGGCAGCATCGTTCGCAAAATCTTCAAACCAGCAGGCCCGGCGGCCGCTGATTTTGCCAAAGGTAAAATCCTTCTCGGAACAATTGTCAGGAATTCCGTGCCAATCGACCAGGTAACAATCGGCTGTGAAGGCGACAACCTCTTTGCGATAAATTGTCACGGCAACCCGCTTATTGTCGCCGACGTAATGAAACTGCTTGAGCAAAACGGCGCCACGCTTATCAGCAGTGAGCAGTTGCTTTACAACGCCCTCTCGCAGGATAAGACGCTGACCACAATCGCAATCGAGGCGAAATTAACGCTTCCGAAAGCAAAAACCCTTGAAGGCAGCAAAATCATCCTCAATCAAACCAACAGCGGCCTGGCCGCAACGGCAAGTCGCTGGTTGAATGAAATTGACAAATCTCGGGTTGAATTAATCAGGGCCGAGGCGGAAAGAATACTGACGGCGAGCGAAACAGCCCGACAGGTTCTCTTCGGCTGCAAGGTTGTCATAATCGGCCCGCCAAATACCGGCAAGAGCACTCTGCTAAATCACCTCTCCGGCAGGGAAAAGGCGATTGTCTCGGAAATCAGAGGCACGACGCGCGACTGGGTGACGGCGAATTGTCAGATTGGGCCACTCGCAGTCGAGATGACGGACACGGCAGGGTTAGCGGAAGAAATCGCGGGCGAGGCAGCCAACGTAGAATCGCAGGAAAAGGCAATCGAGATGCTTGGGCAGGCGAATCTTGTCCTGCTCGTGCTTGACAACAGCGACACAAATGCCCAGCTCAGCGATTCCCTCATTGCCAAACTCGCCGGTAAACAAATATTGACTGTGCTTAACAAATCCGATTTACCCGCTCGATTCGACCCTGCCAAATTAGCCAACGGCCTGAAAGATACAACACTGATAAGCGCAAAATTCGGCAGCGGGATTGATATTCTCTGTAAGAGGATTGAGCAACTTGTCATCGCAGGCCGTATCGACCCTTCTGGCCCGATATGCTTTACGCCGCGTCAGCAGGCAATTCTCGAACGACTCGCCGCCGTTAAATCGCAGCAGGATGCAAGGCAGCTCACAACAGAGTTGTTAAACGGTCGGCTCGATGTATAATCACCTGCTATGAGGACTGAGCCGGACAACCTGACGCCTGCGATGAGGCAGTTTCATTATTACAAGCAGAAGTACCCAGACTGCATACTGTTTTTCAGGATGGGCGACTTCTACGAGACGTTCTATGAAGACGCGAAGACGTGCTCGAAGGTGTTGGGTCTGACGCTGACCAGCAGAGACAAGAATACGGCCAATCCCGTGCCGTTAGCGGGTGTACCGTGGCACGCAGTCGATGGCTACCTCAAGAAGATGCTATTGGCGGGTTACAAGGTGGCCGTCTGCGAGCAGGTGGAAGACCCAAAGACGGCTAAGGGGCTTGTCAAGCGGGACGTGGTGCGGGTTGTAACGCCGGGCACGCTTACCGATGATGCGCTGCTGGATGCAAAGCAGGATAATTACCTGTGTGCAATCTGGCAGTCGAACGCATCGGTGGGACTAAGCTGGGTCGATGTCTCAACGGGACATTTTTTTGCCGAAGAGATGCGAGAAAACGAGTTGCTGGGTGAATTGACCCGCCTTGCTCCAGCAGAGTGCCTGCTGCCCGTCAGCCGGGGCGAGCTTTTTGAAGCGCAGGCAAAGAAGCTCATCCAGAACATCACACAACTGACCGCCGCGACGATTACCGAGAGGCCCGGCTGGTACTTCGACCCTTATCAGGCAAGGCAGCGGCTGCTGAAACATTTCGGCACCGCGACGCTTGAGGGCTTCGGAGTTACCGACGGAGACAATCGCCTTATCCCCCCTGCCGGCGCGATTGTCGAATATCTTAACGAGACGCAAAAGACAACGCTCGGCCATATCGCCTCGATAAAGAAAGTCAACCGCAGGAAATTTCTGCAAATCGACCAGACGTCGCTTGCAGGGCTTGAGGTGCTGCGGACGATTCGCGCGGAAAACGCACGCGGGTCGCTGCTTGAAGTCCTCGACCAGACGCTGACGCCTATGGGCGGCAGGATGCTGCGAAACTGGATTTGTATGCCGTTGTGCGATTTGCCGGCGATTGAGGCGCGTCAGGATGCAGTCGCCGAGATGAAAGACGGCGAGACGGCATTGGGCCAGATTCGCAAACTGCTTGCCGATATCGCAGACCCCGAGAGAATCGCTGCGCGTATCGGTACAGCGAGGGCAAATCCGCGGGACCTTGTGGCGCTGGCGGCGACGCTGCGACAGGCGCCAAAGGTCAGGAGCATCCTGCAAAAATGCGCCGCAGCCCTGCTGACGCAATTAGGACAATCCTGTGACAGTATGGACGAATTGGCCGACCTGTTAGAGTCAGCTATTGAGCCGAACTGCCCGACGCATCTGCGGGACGGCGGCGTGATTCGCGCGGAATTCAGCAAGGAATTAGACCGGCTGCGCTCGTTTTCACGCGATGGGCAGGCCTGGCTGCGGGAGTATCAGAAAAAACAGATTGAACGCACGGGCATCGATAAACTCAAAATCGGCTTTAACCAGGTCTTTGGCTATTACATTGAGATTTCGCACGCCAGCGCCGACAAAACGCCCGCCGACTATGTGCGAAAACAGACGGTCAAGAACGCCGAGCGGTACATAACAGAGGAATTGAAGGATTACGAGACGCAGGCGCTTGGGGCGGAGGAAAAAGCGATTGCGCTGGAGCAGCGGCTGTTTGAGGACGTCCGCAAGCAGGCGGCGCAGTATATCCATCGGCTGCAAGACCTCGCAGAGACACTCGCTCAATGTGACTGCCTTGCAAACCTAGCGCATATCGCCAAACGGCGGGGGTATGTCAGGCCGAAAATGACGAACGGCACGGAACTGATTATTGCCGATGGCAAACACCCGGTGCTGGCCGAGACATTAGGCGCAGAATTTGCCCCCAACGACGTGGAGCTGCGAGCAGACGCTGCCAATGGGCTTGACCATCCTGCGGACGTGATGATTATCACAGGCCCAAATATGAGCGGCAAAAGCACGTATATCAGGCAGACGGCACTGCTTGCCCTAATGGCTCATACCGGCTCATTTATCCCCGCAAATAATGCAACCATCGGCCTTGTTGACAGGATATTCACCCGCGTCGGGGCATCCGATGAACTTGTGCGGGGACAATCAACCTTTATGGTCGAAATGACGGAGACAGCAAACATAATCAATAACGCAACTTCAAAATCGCTGGTGATTCTCGATGAGGTCGGCCGTGGCACGAGCACCTACGACGGCCTTGCCCTTGCCTGGGCGATTACCGAACATATCGCAAACAAAATAAAATGCCGAACGCTCTTTGCAACGCATTATCACGAGTTGACGGAATTGGCCGAACTTTTTGCCAACGTCAAGAACTGCAACGTTGCTGTCCGCGAATGGATGGATGAAGTGGTCTTCCTTCATAAGATTCTGCCCGGCGGCACCGACAAGAGTTATGGCAT
>CAYGVZ010000272.1:0-4024 GCA_964353475.1 uncultured Pirellulales bacterium
GATGAGGTCGTGACCGTCGATTACAAAATCCACGGCTGTCCCATCGACCGAAAAGAGTTCACCTCCATCATACGCTGCCTGCTTATGGGCAAGAAACCGGAGATACCGGAATACCCGATTTGCGTTGAGTGCAAGGCAAAAGGCAACGCTTGTTTGTGGGATTACGGGCAACTGTGCCTCGGACCGATTATTCGCGCCGGCTGCAGCGCAAGATGCCCCTCATCGGGCTTCAGATGTTTCGGCTGTCGCGGGTACATAGACAACCCCAACGTCAACGCCGCAAAGGACGTCATCGACAAGCACAAACTGACTGTGGACGATTTGAAAAGCAAGATGGTTCTTTTTGGGAGTAACCAGGGGCCGACAAATGCATAAAAACGTTAATATAGATGTTCATCACATAACCAGAGTCGAAGGTCACGGCAACATCGTCGTAAACGTCAAAGACGGCAAAATAGAAAAACTCCAGTGGCAGGTCCCCGAAGCCCCGCGATTCTTCGAGGCAATGGTCCGCGGACGAAGCTACGAGGACATCCAGACAATCGTCTCACGGATATGCGGAATCTGCTCGATTACCCACTCGCTCGCTTCCACAAAGGCGGTCGAAAGTGCGCTTGGCCTTGAGGTCTCCGAGCAGGCCGACAAGCTGCGAATCCTGATGCACTACTCCGAACAACTGCAAAGCCATACGCTGCACGTCGGCTACTTAGCGGCGCCGGACTTCTTCGGCGCGCCATCGGTTGTCCCGCTTGTTGCAAGGGCCGGCGACATCGTCAGGACCATAGTAAAGGCACACAGGATAGCAAACGAGTGGTCGGACCTGCTCGCAGGAAGAACCACTCACCCCGTAACGCTGATACCCGGCGGACTAACGCGAATACCGACTGAAAAGCAGTTGCGCCAACTGCAAAAGACGCTCAAGGACGCCGTACCCGACCTCAAGGCGATAGCCGAGGCCGTTTTAAGCGTCGCTGGCAACATCCCGAATTTCGAGCGGGACACCGAATACGTATCGCTAAAACAAACCGACCCGCCAACCTACACGTTCTATCACGGCGGTGTCACCTCCAACGACCACAAGGGTAAACCCCTGCCGATTGAAAAATGGCACGATGTAACAAACGAATATGTAGTCGAACAGTCAACCGCCAAGTGGGCAAAATGGCACAGGGATTCCTATGCGGTCGGCGCACTGGCACGGTTCAACAATAACGCGGACTTGTTGTCGCCGATGGCCAAAGACGCCGCAAAAACGTTCGGCCTCAAAAAGGGCTGCTGTAACCCGTTTATGAACACCGTCGCGCAATTAGTCGAGTGCTTCCACATCGTCGAAAAAAGCATCGAGCTGATTGACGGTCTGCTCAAGAAGGGCCTCAAAGAAGAAAAGGTTGTAAGCAAACCAAAGGCAGGCAAAGGCGCCGGCTGCGTGGAAGCGCCTCGCGGCATCCTCTTCCATGAATACGAATTCGACAAGAAGGGCAACTGCGTCGCCGCCGATATTTGCATCCCGACCAATCAGAATCACGCGAATATCCAGAAGGACTTTGAAAAGCTCCTGCCACTGATCCTCGACCAGAGCGAAAATGATATTCGGCTGAAACTCGAAATGCTGGTTCGTTCTTACGACCCCTGCATCTCCTGCTCGACGCATTTCCTTGACGTCCAGTTTGTAAAGTGACCGGCAAATCGAGAAAAGACGTTATCGTTGTCGGCGTGGGCAATGTGCTCCTCTCCGACGAGGGTATCGGCGTACATTTAATTCACCGCCTGTCGCAATCGGCCGAGCAATTTCCGTCCGTTGATTTTATCGATGCAGGCACGGGCGGATTGTCCGTACTGCACCTCATAGCCAACCGCAAGAAAGCTGTCATCATCGACTGCGCAAAAATGGGCGCTGAGCCGGGAACAATGAAACGCTTCGGCCTCGACGACGTCAAAAGCATCAAGACCCTCTCGGGCCTGTCGCTTCACGAGGCCGACATCGCGAGAATAATCACCCTTGCCAAGCTCCTCGGCCAGTTGCCAAAAGAGGTCGTCTTCTTCGGCATCCAGCCGCAGTTCATCTCCCCCGGCGAAAATCTCAGCGGAAAAATCGCTTGCAGAATGGATGAATATGTCCATACAATCACAGGCGAACTAAAACCCTAATCGCTTGAGTGAGGCAATTCAAAATGGCCAGAAATACAATCGCCTCCCGCAGGGAGGCCCTCAAGGGAATTGGCACGCTCGGGGCATCTGCCATTATCGCCGCTGTCCCGGCAGGCGCCGCAGAACAACCCGCCTTGAATTCGGATTCGGCCAGGCCGGTCAGTCAGACCCACGAACAAATCCTGGCCAAGGTCTTGCGCACGCCGTTCATCGATACGCACGAGCACCTTCTCGAAGAGCAGGAGCGAATAAAAGGCAAGAGCGGGCATATTCGGTGCGATGACTTCAGCTTCATATTCAGCCATTATCTCACCGACGATATGGTCTCGGCCGGGATGCCGAAAGAATCCAGCGATAAGTTTTTCTCTTCCGGCGTTGACCCGGTTGAGAAGTGGCGGCTGCTCGAGCCCTACTGGCCCGCCGTAAAAAACACCGGCTACGGCCAGGCGGTGCGCATTGCCATGCGAGAGCTTTATGGCGTCGATGAACTCTCGGCCCAGACAGTCGAAAAGGTACAGGCCGGCTACGAGCAGGTTCGAAAGCCCGGCTTCTATAAAACAATCCTCTGCGAGCGCGCAAATATCGAATCCTGCCAGGTGAACTGCCTCGACAAACCCTTCGAGGAAACGGCGATGCCGACCCTGCTGATGCAGGACCTCAGCATCAACGGGATGATACAGTCAGACCTCAAGGGCTACGCTGAACCAACCGCCATAAAACTCACTTCGCTCGCCGACTGGCACAGCGTCTGTGACTGGTGGTTTGACAAATACGCCAAGTACGCCATGGCCGCCAAATCGCAAAATGCCTACAGCAGGGACATCGACTACGAGCAGACGCCCGCTGAGAAAGTTGAACCCGTTTTCAAAAAGAAGCTCGACCACCATACGCTTACCGCCCCTGAGCAAAAGGCCCTCGAGGACCACCTCTTCTGGTATGCGGTGAACAAGGCAACAGAGTATGGCCTGCCGGTCAAGCTCCACACGGGGTACTACGCCGGCTCGAACCGTATGCCGCTTTCGCAGCTCATTAACAATCCCGGCTCTGCCACGCAGCTCTGCGCCAAAGCCCGCGGCACGAAGTTCGTGTTTATGCATATTTGTTACCCCTATTATGAGGAGATACTCTCCGTCGCCAAGATGTTCACAAACGCCTATGTCGATATGTGCTGGTCGTGGATAATCAATCCCGTGGCGGCGAAGGACTTCCTCAAGAAGTTCCTTGTCACAGCGCCGGCGAACAAAATTCTGGCCTTCGGCGGCGACTATATCCCCGTCGAGCCGGTCCTGGGCCACGCAACAATCGCCAGACGCGGCATAGCACTTGCCCTCACAGAGCTTGTTGACGAGGGCTGGCTGGGACTGAACGACGCCCTTGAACTCGTTGACCCCATTATGCACGGCAACGCCAGGACCCTCTTCAATCTCGACCGCAAGACCGACATCCTGCGCAACGTCAACTGGGCCTGACAGCCGCAAAATATCAGCATCACCCGCTATAGCACTCAGCCGGGCCGATTGTGGACTCGTAGAGACCTTTGTCAAAAAAGAACTGCCGAACGCTTGTGCAGAGGTGGCATTTACCGGCATAAAGCTGCGCAGGTTTGCACCCGAGTGAAACCGCTCTCTCAAGCAGACCGCCGGGGCCGGCGCGAAAGAGGATATCAATAATCTCATCGTTAGAGGGCTGCCATTTCCGCCATATTTCTGCAAGCGGCTGTTTAGTAACGTTGCCGACAATTATTCCGCTGCACGTGCCGGAAAAGATATTGCCGTATGGGTCGATATGGACGCCCTTTGCGCCGAGAAACGCATCACGGCAATTCCATTTCGAAATCTGCTCGACCGTGTCTTTCGCGGCGAGTTCGGCGAGTTTG
>CAYGVZ010000273.1:0-4019 GCA_964353475.1 uncultured Pirellulales bacterium
AACCATAGCGGCTGAACTCGATGGCGCCGCTGAGCTTGCGGCCTTCGCAACAGAAAATGGTATCGCTGTCTCGCTCGGACATCAGGCGGCAACAATCAGCGATTTGCGGCGATTGGCCGACGCGGGCGCTCGAGCACTTACGCACTTAGGAAACGGCGTCCCTCTTGTGCTGCCGCGCCACGACAATCCCATATTTGCCGGCCTTGCAGTTGACAAAATCGCCGCGATGATAATCACCGATGGCCACCACCTGCCGGCGGCAGTGATAAAGACCTTTATCAGGACAAAAGGTATCCAGAAGTGCATTGTTACCAGCGATGCTACCGCCCTGAGCGGGATGCCGCCCGGCGAATATCAGAACCTCGGCAACAAGGTCATCCTCGACAAGGCCGGACGCATTTACAATCCCAAAACCGGCTTCTTAGTCGGCTCATCGGCGACAATGCTCGGCTGTATGAATCACCTTGCCTCATTGAATCTGGCCGGTCTCGATGACCTTGTGTCAATGGCGTTCCATAATCCGCTCCGGCTTATCGGCGTCGAGCCGTCGCAACTGCCGGCTGGACCAGAAGTGCGATATGACCAGGAACAGTCACGTTTCTATATGTTGGAGAATACGCAATGAAACTTACTGAAATGAATCACAAGCGGCAAACCCTGGTAGTTGCGTCTGCGCTGCGGACAGCCGTTTTGTTAGCGGTGGTTTGTGCTGTACCGGCGGCGCTTGGCAAAGAGGGGTTGGTCAAGCCGAGAACGGCCGCTCGCGTCATCACAGTCGGCGGTACAGGAGCCGACGTACCGGCCTTCACTTCGGAGGCAATCCAGGTTGCTGTTGATGCCCTGAGAGCCACAGGCGGCACGGTCAAGCTCGGTTCGGGCACATTTGTGGTCTCGGCGCCGGTCAAACTATACAGCGGGATTTCGCTCGCGGGTGACGGAAACTCGACCGTTCTTCGCAAAATTGATGGATTCCGTACTGCGATGGCGGTGGATTGCGGGTACGGCGAACTGAAAGTGGCTGTCAAGGACGTCCGCGGCTTTAAGGTCGGGATGGGCATCATAATTCAGGACGCGGGCAGCACCGGCGGATGGGACCCTACTACCGCCAGGATTACCGGCATCGAAGGCAATATCCTGTTCATTGATACCTACACGGTGAAGGATTACCAGTCAGACAGTAATGGCACGGTTTCAAATGCCTGCTCGCTTGTCGAGGCGGTGGAATGTGAAGATGTCCGCATAGCCAATCTTGCCATAGAGGGCAACAAAGGGACGAATGACCCCCTCGGCGGCTGCCGAAGCGGAGGCATTTATCTGCACAAGTCGAGAAGGTGCATCGTGGAAGGCGTCAAAGTCAGGGACTTCAACGGCGATGGGTTTAGCTGGCAGATTACCGAGGATATTACCGTGCGGGGCTGCGAGGCCAGCGGGTGCAGCAACTTCGGTTTTCACCCGGGCACCGGCTCTGTCAGAACCACGATGGAGAATTGCGCTTCTCACGACAACGGTACGGACGGCATTTTCGTCTGCTGGCGCGTCCAGAACGGTACTTTCAAAGGCAACACATCCTACGGCAACGGCAGACACGGCATTTCAATCGGCCATAAAGATACCGACAATATCTTCGAGAATAACCGCATTTATGAAAACGGCGAGAATGGCGTCTATCTGCGTGACGAGATTGAGCAGAATGGCGCCCACCGCAATACGTTCCGAAACAACGTTGTCGAAAACAACGGCACGAAGGCCGGCGGTTACGGGTTCTATGTAGATGGCGTTACGACGGATATTCTGATTGAGGGCAACACGATTCGTAATAAGACCGGCGGCCCTCAGAAAGGCGCGGTTTACATCGGCCCAAAGGCATCGAAAGTCGCGGTACGCGAAAATCAGATGTCCGGCCACGAAAAAGACGTCGTCGATATGTCAAGCAAATAGGGCGGCCGGAAGGGGGGACGCCGGCTTCAATCGCCGAGCGTCGAAAAACGGGGCGAATTTACTTGACAAATTCCGTCCGATAATGTATGAGTAAATCAAGTTGACACATTCGGCGTCGGCGGCTTTTGGGGAGCGTGCCGGCGGCCTTGAGGATGAGAGAATGAGGAATACGCGTTGCAGCGTGAGTTGTGCTGTCGGGGGTAAGCGCACGCAGTACATCTATCCCCCATCCTTTCGATTTACCTGCCGTCAACAATACGGGGAAATAACTGGGCCTTGCGGCTATTAGGCAAGGCATTTCCATAAGTTCGTTTGAAAGCAAGGAGAGAATGATGAGAAGGGTGATGTGGTTATCGGGGGCGGCTGTGTGTCTATTCACGGCATCGGTCGGCTTCGGGTCGGATGCGCTCGTCTGGTATGACACGACTGACTTGGGCGGCGGAGTATGGGAATATACCTACGATGTGCAAAACGTCGCGGTAGAGGAAGGGATCGAGGAGTTCACTATCTGGTTTGACTTTGGTTTGTATGACGACCTGACTATCACGACTCCCGACCCGCCGGCGGCGAAGTGGAGCCAGATTGTCATTCAGCCGGAACCGTACCTTCAGGATGACGGTTTTTACGACGCAGTCGCCCTGGATTTGCCAATCGCGGTCGGCGAAACAACCTCCGGCTTTTCGGTCCGTTTTGACTGGCTTGGCACAGGCCAGCTGGGCGCGCAGTTCTATGAAATAATCGACCCCGTTACTTTTGAAACAATCGACTCCGGCTGGACCGTACCGGAACCCGGCTCCGCGATAGTAATGGGTGTTGGTGGAATGTTGGCGGCCGTGATGCGCAGAAAGAGATGCAAATAATACAGGGCGGAAATCCTAAATGCTAAACCCTAAATCCTAAATGGCGCAAGCCATGCCTTGCGGCACAAATTCAAATTACCAAAATGGAGAAAAACTCGAAACAAAATCGGAGGCGGAGGAAATGAAGCGATTGTTGATGATTTTTCTTTTGCTTTGCACCTGCCTTGTCGCCGATGGCGCTCAATCAGGCAGAATTATCGGCTGGGGGGTTTACGTTTTCGGTGGAGATATGTCTAAGGGGTTTGTGGCCGTTGCTGCGGGCAGAATTCACTCTTTGGGTCTCAGGGCAGATGGTGGTATCGTCGCGTGGGGAGCCAGCGGCGAGTGCAATGTGCCAACACCAAATGCTGGCTTTATTGCCGTCGCCGCAGGAGAGTATCACTCTCTGGGCCTGAAGTCAGACGGCTCTATCATCGCATGGGGACGGAACGACGACGGTCAGTGCAATGTCCCAGCCCCAAATACCGGTTTCATCGCCGTTGCCGCGGGCGGGAGTCACTCTCTTGGTCTAAAGCCCGATGGCTCTATCGTCGCCTGGGGAGACAACTCCTACGGCCAGTGCAGCGTCCCCGATCCGAATACCGGTTTCATCGCCGTCGCCGCGGGCACGGAGCACTCTCTTGGCATTAAGTCGGACAGATCTATTGTCGCATGGGGAAAGAACGACGACGGTCAGTGCAATGTCCCAACGCCGAATACCGGCTTTATCGCTATAGTTGCGGGCGACAATCACACTCTTGGCCTCAAGGCAGATGGCTCTATCGTTGCTTGGGGATACAACCGGTTCGGCCAGTGCAATGTGCCTAAGCCGAATACGGGATATGTCGGCATTGCGGCGGGGAGTGCGCTTGGTGGGGGGCACAGCCTAGGCCTCAGGTCAGACGGTTCTATCGTCGCGTGGGGATATAACTACTATGGCCAGTGCAATGTCCCTGAGCCAAATACGGGCTTTATCGCCGTCGCCACGGGAACTTCTCACTCTCTGGGCCTCAAGGCCAATGGCTCTATCGTCGTATGGGGAGAGAACTTCTATGCTCAGAATGTCCCGGCACCTAACTCTGGTTTTACTGCTGTTGCGGCTGGAGGTCTGTGGCCTCCAATGGCTCACTTCCTTGCCGTTAGGTCTGATGGCTCTATCGTTGCGTGGGGAGGAGCTGGACCAGGGGATAGTTACCCATATTTTGGTGAATGCGACGTCCCGGCACCGAATACCGGTTTTAT
>CAYGVZ010000274.1:0-4014 GCA_964353475.1 uncultured Pirellulales bacterium
GGTTCTGGTCGGCCGGGCGAGTTTGTGGGTGATTCTCGTGTATTATGTTGCGGTTTTGTTTGCCGGCTACGCCCCTATGCGTCGCCCATTTGTAAGAGGGTTGATTTGCGCAGCGATTCTCGCTGCCCCGCTCGGCTGGGTGGCCAGCGCCAAATGGACGCACACTCATCGGGACAATTTAGTTGTAACAATCCTCGATGTGGGGCACGGACAGGCGATACTTGCCGAACTTCCGGGAGACAGGAACATATTGTTTGACGCCGGCTCGCTGACTCACGGCGACATCGGAACGCGAATGGTCGTGCCGTTTCTGCGATACAAAGGGATTGACAGGATTGACTCGATGGTCCTGAGTCACAGCGATATCGACCATTTCAACGGCGTACCGGAGATAGTTGATGAGACGCCGGTCGGGCATATATTTGCAGGGCGTGATTTCCTCGACCAGGCCGAAAACCGCGGCGCCGAAAAGCTGCTTGCGGATTATCTTTCCATCCGAGGTCTGGCAGCACGATGTACAAATGGCGCCCTGTCGGGCAGCCACGCTACAAAGGTGACAATTCTCTGGCCGCCGGACGACATCCACGGCGACAGCACGGTCGGCGACAACGACAAGTCGATAGTGTCCTTAATCGAATATGCAGGCAGAAAATTTTTGCTTTGCTCCGACATCGAAAAATACGCACAGGGGCAGCTTCTGCAGATGTACCCGGGCTTGAAAGCCGATGTCGTCGTTGCGCCTCACCACGGCTCGCCAAAGACCGCTGCGCCGGGTTTCCTTGAGCAGCTTGGGGCGAAGTTTGTCGTGTGCAGTTGCGGCCGAGACGCATACGAAGACGGCCGTATCGTACATACAGGCCCAAACCAGGAGATGTTTTGTACTGCACGCGACGGCGCAGTAACGATTCGCATCGGCAGTGATGGGGACATTATTGTTGAGGGATTCATAAAAAAACAACAGCCCTTACCCCCTCGGTAAGGGCTGTTGTTTTTACCGACTAAAGATTGCCACTCACCTGCCTTATGGCGCAGGTTATCTTATATGGACGACGATTTCGACCCTGCGGTTCTTGGCCTTGCCAGCGGCGCTGTTGTTCGGCCCGACCGGCCTTGCGGGACCGCAACCGGCGGCCTTGACCTTCTCCTCCGCCATACCCTTTTGAATCAGGTATCTTGCGACCGTCAGCGCTCTTTCCGCCGAGAGCTCCCAGTTGTCCTGCCATTTTGACTTCTTTATCGGGTCGGTGTCGGTATGGCCGATGACCTCAATGTCCTTTCCGCCATACTTGCTCTTGATGACCGAGTAGATGTGGTCAAGCTCTTTGCTGGATGCGCTCTTGAGATTGACCTTGCCCGAATCAAACAGGATGGCGTCGGACAAAGTAACCGTGATGGTCCCCTTCGAGGGGTCAAAGGCGACGTCGTATCCCTCGCCGAAGCCGGTGGCATCGGCGGCGCTTTTCTTCTTTTCGACGATTTGCTTCTGCAGGTCTGCGATTGTCTGCTGGTTCTTCGCGAGTTCATCGCTGAGCTGACCTTTTTCCGCTCGTTCGCGTTCCAGCAGCCCCTTGAGGTTCTGATGCTCGACGTTCAGGTTGTCATGCTTTTTCTTCCAGTCCGTGCAGCCGGTCACAAACGTCAGCGACAACACACCCGCCAGCACGATTGCCTTGGTCATAACAGCTCGCATTCGATATCTCCTTTACATCGAATTTATTTATACTTCTTAACCATACAACAGGAAACTGAGATAGACCATAATCCTGTCGTGCAGAATCATAACAGCAAGTACGCCCAATGACAAGAAGGGACCGTAAGGAATTTGGTGTGTTTTTTTTGAGAGCATTTGTATGCCCGCCCAGACCAGGCCGAAGAAGGGCGCGATGAAAAAGGCCGCCACGACAAAGAGCGGCCCGATAACCGCCCCAGCCGCGGCCATAAGATGAACGTCGCCCAGCCCCATCGCCTCTTTTCCGAAGGCAAGAGTGCCGAGTATCCGCGTTACCCACACTATGCCGCCGCCCACCAGATAGCCCCATAATCCGCCCAAAAGGCCCGCAACGGCGCGTTGTTGAAGCAGGTTCTGCCACCATTTGAATGTATCAGGAAAGCTGCTAGCAAGCCAGCCAGCCAGTGCGGCGCACGTTATCATCGGCAGAAGGAAAATAATTTCCCGGCAGACCTCCCTGCGGTCGTCAAGGTCCTGAACATTCTGTGAGTCGCCCGTCTGTTCAGCCGAATACTTCACCTGGTCAAGGTCGTAACTGCGTTTGAGAATGCCTGTCACAAGCAGCAGGTTCGAGATACCCAGCCCTATGGTCGCCCCTGCGGTTATCGAGGCCACCGTCGTCTCCCTGAACATTAAATCAGACGTGCTTGGAAGCAGCAGGTATTGGCGAATCACCGCCGGGTCGATGAAGTATGGCGCAACCCCGCAGGCAGCCAGGCCGGCCGTGGTCGCCAGCCAGCATATCGAAAGCGGGATAATCCACAGTTCAAGGTCGATTGCCGAGGCCGCAATAAACGCGGAAAGCATAAACACAGAAACGAGATAAATCAGCCAGCCGCCTGAGAGAATTGACGGCACACCCGTCCGCAACCCCGAGCGAAAATAAAGATAGAACAGCCCGATGAAAAGCAGGCCCGTCAGCAATTCAATCACGAAGTAACGAGGGGAGATGGGCGCTTTGCACGCCCGACACTTGCCGCCAAGCAACAGCCATGAAACGAGAGGAACGTTGTCATACCAGCGAATATACTTGCCGCATTTGGGGCATGAGGAAGGCGGCATAACGAGCGACTTGTCCTTGGGCAGCCGATATATCACGACGTTCAGAAAACTGCCTACGCAACAGCCGAAGGCAAACAGGAACGGATACCAAATCGAATCAGGTATTAGTATTTCGCTTCCATGCATTTCTCGTTACTCGTTACTTGCGGTTCGTTGCTCCTAACGAGGACTCACCGCATCATTATTCCTGTTCCTTGTTCTGCCTGCTCACGGCACCTGCAACTTTCATTGGGAGGCCGAAGAGGCGGATAAAGCCCTTCGCATCGGTGGGGTCGTATTCAGCGCCCATTTTGAAACTGGCAAGGTCGGCGCGATACAGCCCCTTCGGGCTTGTTACCCCAGCAGGCGTGCAGCGGCCCTTAAAGAGCTTCATCTTGACGGAGCCGGTAACATTTCGCTGCGTAACATCTATGAACGCATCGAGCGCCTGGCGCAGTTGGCAGAACCATTGGCCGTAATAGACCATTTCAGCGTACTTGAGCGAGACCAATTGCTTATAGTGCATCGTCTCACGGTCTAATGTCAGCGATTCGAGGGCATTATGCGCAGTTACCAGGATTGTCCCGCCCGGCGTCTCATAAGCCCCGCGCGACTTCATACCAACAAGACGGTTCTCAACAAGGTCAATTTGCCCGACCGCGTGCCTGCCGCCGATTTCGTTGAGCGTTTGGAGCAGCCGCACGCTGTCAACATTCCTGCCATTCAGTTTTACCGGCACGCCCGCCTCAAAACCAATCTCCACATAATCGGGCTTGTCCGGCGTCTTCGAGACCGGCTTTGAAATCACCCACAACTCATCTTTCGGCTCATTCGCGGGGTCTTCAAGGTCCGCCCCTTCGTGGCTAATGTGCCATATATTGCGGTCGCGCGAATAAATCTTCTTCTTGCTCTGCTCAATCGGTATGCCGTGCTTGTTGGCGTAATCGACCGCCGCTTCACGACTCGTCAGCGTGAACTTTGGGTCTTTCCACGGCGCAATAATCTTGAGCGTCGGGTCGAGGGCCATATAAGTCAATTCGAATCGTACCTGGTCGTTGCCCTTGCCCGTTGCTCCGTGAGCGACGCCGCCGGCGCCTTCTGCGTGCGCAACATCGACCTGATGCTTGGCAATCAGGGGCCGCGCAATGCTTGTCCCTAACAGGTATCCATTCTCATAGACCGCGCCGCTCTTGAGCAGCCGCCAGAGGTAATCCTCGACAAACTCCTTTCGCAGGTCCTTGACG
>CAYGVZ010000275.1:0-4006 GCA_964353475.1 uncultured Pirellulales bacterium
CTTATACGCATTCTGATTATTTCTCGTGCAGTAGCCAAGCGGTGCGGCAGACGGCCGTGTGGTAACACAATCATCTGGTATTTCTCCTGTTTTTACCAAGAGTCCGCTTTGGGATGGCCTTGATGAAGGGCACAGGACAGAAGACCCGGCTTCGCCCAAGGGGCTTCGCCGTGGCAAGCAGAGGACGGAGGGCAGACGACAGATGACAGAGGACGGGAGACAGAGGGCAGGCGTGGAGTAGGGGATTGTCACGGCGGGATAATATGTTAGTATGTCTGGCGTGTATTTGCAGGACGTTTCGTTCAGGAGAGTACCGTGTATGCAAGGAAGGTCTCCATCATTGAGCGAAAGGGCAAGGGAAGGTATGCGGAGATGACCGGATTTTTGGCCTGTGAGGGCGGTTGAGACGCGCGATAGTTGCGGGATTATCATCCTGCCGAAAGATAAAACTCAAAACGTCTAAATGTGAAAGGAAGGTAGTATGGGAACGAAGTTAGCGAAAATTGTGGCGGTGCTGGTTATGGTGTCCGCTCTTTGCTTTGCGGGCGTACTGAAGGCAGCCGATGCGCCGCCTATCAAGGTCGGCGCGATTTTCGCGGTGACCGGCGGGGCGTCGAATCTCGGCGCTCCCGAACAGAAGACCGCCGAGATGTTTGTCGAAAAGATAAACAAGGCGGGGGGCGTCAACGGCAGCAAGATAGAGCTAATCGTGAAGGACTCAGGCAGCAAGCCGGAAAACGCGATTTCGCTCGCCAAGCAGCTCATTGAGGAAGAGAAGGTGCTGGCCATCATCGGGCCATCGACCAGCGGCGAGACAATGGCCATCAAGAATATCTGCCAGGAAGGCAAAACGATTCTCTTGTCGTGCGCGGCTGCGGAAACCATCGTTAACCCGGTGGCGAGCTACGTATTCAAGACACCCCAGAAGGACAGCGATGCAGCAAGACGCATATTTCAGGTGATGAAAGAAAAGGGCATCAAGAAGATAGGCGTGATAACAAGCAATGACGGCTTTGGGATAGCCGGCGGCAAACAACTCACCGCTCTTGCCGGCGAATTCGGCGTCGCGATCGATATTAACGAGGTTTATGACACGAAGGAGACGGATCTGACGGGCGTGCTTACGAAGGTGAAGGGGAAAGACGTTCAGGCGGTGATCAACTGGTCCATCGTGCCTGCGCAGAGTTTGGTCGCCAGGAATATGAAACAGATTGGTCTGGATGTACCGCTGTTCCAGAGCCACGGCTTTGGGAACATCAAGTACGTTCAGGCGGGCGGCGAGGCGGCGAACGGCACCATATTCCCCTGCGGACGCCTGTTAGTTGCGGAAGTGCTGGCGGATGACCATCCGCAGAAGAAACTCCTTGTTGAGTACAAGAAGGACTACGAAGGCAAGTTCAAAGAGGATACGAGCACGTTCGGCGGCCACGCCTACGACGCGATGCTGATTCTTGTCGAGGCAGTCAAGAAGGCCGGGAGCACCGACAGCGCCAAGGTCCGTGAGGCAATCGAGAATCTGAAAGGCGTAGTCGGGACAGCGGGCGTTTTCAACTTCTCCGCTCAAGACCACAACGGGCTGGGCCTGGATGCCTTCGAGATGCTCACGGTGAAAGACGGGAAGTTCGTGGTTTATAAGAACTGACGCTGAGGCGTTTGGCCGTTTGCAGGAGCTGAATTGAAATGAATCTCCCTCAGGTCGTACAGTATTGCCTTGCTGGAATCACGGTCGGCAGCATCTACGCGATTGTTGCCATTGGCTTCAACATCATTTACAATACGACCGGGATAATCAATTTCGCCCAGGGGGAGTTTCTAATCGTTGGCGCGATGACGGCAATCAGCTTGAACCGGGTCATCCCGCTGCCGGCGGCAGTTGTTGCGGCGGTGCTGGTGACGACCGTTCTGGGCGGGCTGGTTGAGCTTATTTTCATTCGGCCGGTGCGCAACGCGCCGATACTCCGTCTTATCGTGATTACCATCGGCGTCTCTATCATTATGCGTGAAGCAATGCTGCACATCTGGGATGAAAAGGTCAGGTCGCTGCCTTATTTCACGGGGACGGGTGTATCAACCGTAACTATCGCGGGAGCGCATATATCACCGCAGGTTCTATGGGTATTAGGCGTCAGCGCCGTTATTGTGATGGGGCTGACGCCTTTTTTTCGATTCACGCTGACCGGCCGTGCTATGAGGGCCTGTGCCGATGACCGGATGGCGGCGCGCCTGTGCGGCATCAACGACCGGTGGATGGTTACACTGTCTTTTATGCTCAGCGCCGGCATCGGGGCGCTGGCGGGCTGCGTCATCTCGCCGGTGACGCAGACGCAGTACGATATGGGGGCGCCCTTGGCCATCAAGGGATTCACCGTAGCCATTCTGGGCGGACTCGGGAACAGCACGGCCGCGGTCGCCGCCGGGTTGCTGCTGGGACTTATGGAGGTCTTCGTGATGAGCCAGCTTGACGCTGCTTACAAGGAGGCCGTCTCGATAGTGATTCTCCTGATGATTCTGGTGGTGCGGCCGAGCGGTCTTTTCGGCAGACGTGAAATCAGCGCAATGAGGACAGCATAATGCAGTTCCGCAGATACGTCCCTGTCATTGCTGTAGCCGTGGCCGTAGTTTTTTTGCAGGTTGTGCTTTCACAAACGCACGCGACCTACTATATGACGCAAATCACTATGTCCGCATATTACGCTGTGGTGGCGGTGGGGCTTTGCCTGCTGATGGGTTATGCAGGTCAGGCATCGCTGGGGCATGCGGGTTTCTTTGCAATCGGCGGTTATACATCTGCCGTCCTGACCACGTGGAACCTGCTCGCCTGGCGCGATACAGCACTGATTGGCTTGTGTCGATCTCTCGGACTGGTTGTGGCAAGACGAGACATCTATGGCGCGGACATCCTGTCCTTTTCCCCTTGGCTGGCTTTTGTCACGGCAATGGTCCTGACGACCGTAATCGCCTTTCTGATTGGTCTGCCCGTCATCCGTCTCAAGGGGCACTATCTGGCGATGGCCACGCTGGGATTTGGGCTGATTATTTACCGCATAGTGCTCGGGGCGGCGGTTTTTGGGCAGGCCGACGGCATCTCGAACATCCCCCCTTTCGGAATTTTTGATGGTCTGGAGGTTAACGGAAGGGCAGCATTTAGGGTCTCGAATTACTACATTGCGTGGTTCGTTGTGGGGGCGGCGATGGTGCTCGCGATTAACCTGGTTCATTCTCGTGTGGGCAGGGCGCTTCGTTCCATCCACGAAAACGAGGAAGCGGCGCACTCACTGGGGGTTGACACATATCGTTACAAGCTCTTTATCTTCGTGTTAAGCGCTTTATTTGCGGCGGTAGGCGGCGTGCTGCTGACCCACTACAACGGCAGCATCGGCCCTTCTGAGGTTACAGTAATGAAATCCATCCGGTACGTCGTTATCGTAGCTGTCGGTGGAATGGCGAACCTGTGGGGGACGCTGCTGATGGGGATACTACTCAACTTTCTTTCCCTGCGCGGCGTCTTCGGGACTTACGACGATGCTGTCTTCGGGACGATTCTGATTCTTATTATGCTCTTCGCGCCTCAGGGTTTGCTGCGGATGCCGCGGCTGCGGGCGGTGTCGTCGCTGCTGTCGAGGAGGTCAAATGGGTAAGGCGCTCCTTGAGACAAGCAACCTCCATCGGTTTTTCGGCGGCCTTCATGCCGTCAATGACATCAGTATCAAGGTGCCGCAGGGCGCGGTCAAGGCGGTCATCGGGCCAAACGGGGCCGGAAAGACCACTCTCTTCAACCTGATTGCGGGAACCACCGCGCCCCACGAGGGCCGGGTCATCTTCCGCGACAAAGAAATCACGGCCTGGAAGCCGCACGCGGTGGCACGCCTGGGCATCGCGCGAACGTTCCAGACGACAAAACTCTTTCCTCATATGACCGTTCTTGAAAACGTTATGACAGGCAGGCATTGCCGGACGCGCTGCGGTTTTGTTGCCGGTATGCTGAACCTGCCGCGCACCTGGCGAG
>CAYGVZ010000276.1:0-4002 GCA_964353475.1 uncultured Pirellulales bacterium
CTTCTGACGGTCTTTGACCTGGCCCTGCGTGCTGATGCTGATGCCATCGACATCATAGATTGTCACGTTCCAATCCCGACCTCGCACCAGATTGCTTATGCCGAGGTCTTCTTCATCAGGCGCCAGCCTCTCTGCAATGGGCCAGCGGTCAAGACGTGTCGTTCCTTCTATAACCATCCACGGCTTGCCGTTTGGCCGATTTAGCTCCAATTTCCTTTTCCATCTGGTCGCTTCATAGGCCTGAATGCCATTGTCATAGGTGAATACCTCCTTGCCATAGGCACCGCCAGATGTGGAATAACACTCCAGTGTGCCCTTGCTTCCGCAAAGCTGTAAGCCAGTTTGCCTCTTCCAGAGGCTGCCTCTTCTGATGGCCCGCAAAGTCCCTGGCTGGAAGTATTCCTCTTCCACCTTGTTGTTCTTCCGGGTTTTTCTTTGGTCGCCATACTTCAGAGTAGTGCACTCATCCTTTTTCCTGTCCGTCTGCTGGACCACAAGCCCATTCTGGACCCTGACGTGCAACCGCCTTTCTCGTGTACGGACCTCAATAGTCCCATCGTTCACGTCTATCCAGAATCCGCGGCCCCAGCCAGCATAGCGTGTTTCCAAGAACATAAGTACCTCCTTTCATCAATCGAGGATACGGCGGGCTTTCACCTCATCGTATTCCCGTTGCACTATCACCAGGAAGTTACCCCTTGGAAGCGCCAAAGGCCTATGCTCCGGATGCACCACCTCAACTGGTTGCTGTGCTACCAGCATCCTGTCCTCGGCTCCTATTGGGGACATATGCAACAATCCTTCCATGAACTGTCTTGCAGGCGCCAGAATCGTTGCCGTTCCAGCTTCCTCTTCCATTACCTCGTGCTTGTGCCCTGTTGCCTCGCCTTCGCGAATGATGTTCGTCTGCAACTTCTTCCAGCAGGGGTACGCCCCGTCCCTGGGCTGAGGGTCAACCTTCGCCATATCCTCATCGCTGAGGGGTACAAACAGCAGTTCTCCCTGTCTGTATGCTTTCCTTGAGTTGTCATTTTGTGTTGTCATTGGTAAATCTCCTTTCATGCAAATTTGACTTTTCTCTGGTTTTTGTTCTTTGTTCGTCACATGTCTCAATGAACGCTCTGTACGGCATGGCTGGCGGACCGCGCGCAGAGTATCTGTGGTTTCTCATAGACATTTCCTTTCGATTTGGGATTACAAATGGTTGGGTGACTACACGACTTGCTGAATCAGGCAGGATTCAATCGCAGGCAACTACTGACTGTCAGGGCTGTCAATAAAGACATCCGACAAAGTGAACTCTTCGATTATCTCGCTGCCGCACTTGTTGCAGGTATAGTGCATATGCACGGCTTCCATGTCCAGAAACTCCTTCTTGAGCAGCTCACGTTCATCACAGCCGGCGCCGCACTGCGGGCATTTGTCATTAACTGCCGGTATGCCCTGCTTGAGCGCATCATCCAGCACTTCTCTGCAAGATTGCAGTTTCTGCATCGTCGCCATCAGGGTTGTGCTGCCAAGATTTCTCAGCAGCCGCATGGCTGTTCGACAGGCGCTTCTCAGGCCCGTATTAACTTCCCTAGCAGCCGTAAGCTCGGCTTCAATGAACTTCCTTGCCTGTGTCTCGGTCTTGAAACAGCCAGCCTCATATGGCTCGCCAATATCCTCGTAATGGTCCTGCTCTTCATCTACCTGCTCAACTTGTATCCACACCTTGTAGGTCATTTGCGGTTCTCCTTCAAAACTCTATTCAAGCACGCGATTTCGCCGGCAAACTGCCGGGACTGCTCGCCGCCCACGTTGAGACAATTCAGGATGTATGCGCAGGCCTCTATCAATGCCTTGCATCCCTTGCACTGTCGCTTCACCATTGGCAGCTTGCCGATACTGTGCAGCTCAACCTGTCTTTGCTTCCATTCCTCGAGGTCGACCTCAACTATGCTGTCTATCTCCAGGATGATGCAGCCATCCAGGAACTCGAACTTGTCTGAATCATCCTGGTCTGCATGCCTTGCTTTGCCATCTTCGTACCACGTCTTAAAAAACTCCCTGGCCAAGCTTCTGGCTTGACCTATGTCACGGGCAGCCAGCAGGTGACTGTTTGAATATTCCTGCTCACCATTATGCTCAGTGGTTCTGACTTCAAATAGCTTCATATTGCACCTCTTTCTCTAATCTTCTGCACTTACGCCGACATCGGCGATGAATCGAAGCAAGGCAGCCAGGTCACACTCTTCAAAGAAGACATCCCTCGCAGCATCAGCTACAGTCCCATCCAGCCAATTCTTGGCCGGCAAAGTGGGAAGCGATGCAGTCAACCCATGGGAACTTTCAGCGAGCTCACGCAGCTGCTCGACTATGAAGTGCCTGCGTTTCAACGGGTCTGTCTGGTCCTCATAAGCTGCCTTGGCCTCGATCGCCTCTCTGACCTTCTTGTGCAGGTATGTCTCGTTGCCTTTGAAATCCGTTTCGCCATCCATTTCTTTGATGTACTGCAAAACCTCTTCCAATAGCTCCATACAAAGCCCTTTCAACTTGCTTGCGGTTTCAATCTGGTTAACGGGGGCAGGCCGAATTCTTCCCGTTGCCTGTTGACTTGCTTGAGCGTCATCTGGATCTGCTCTGTACGGTAAGAAAAGCCGCACTCCAAGCACTGTCCCCTGACTGTGTCATAGGGTTTCCAGTCGACGTAGCAATTCATGTCTGCCCCACATTTGGGACACGGAGAATTGTAATCTGCCCCACTCATACTTCGCCCCTCCTTAAGGTCATATCATACGCCTGATACTCGTACGCTGGCGGCGTGATGGTATTGCCCATCTCGTCTTCGTAATCGCACTGGTCGCCGGCAATGAACTCCTGATGCGTGCAGACAAACTTGCCATCTGCGTTCCTCTCAAAGGTCTGGACAACAAACCCAACTGTCACCTTAGTGAACTTCTCCATAATCAGCCCCCCTTTTGAAGGATTGCAGCTGCATTGTCCTTGATGCCCTTCCATTCCTGTTGAATGCCTGCCGGCAATGTCTTGGTATACTGGTCGCCAAACTTCAGCAGCATCTCGTAAGCGAACTTGTTACCCTGCTTCTTTGATGCGATGCTTGCATCCATGCACCTGGCATTCCATAGCCCACCATTCATTGGGCCTGTAAATATCTTCCTGCCTTGCTCGGCGAGGTACTCAGCAGCTGCACAGTAATCGGCTTCGCTTAAGTCATCAGACAGGTCAATCCTGACGCTGTAGCCGCTTGCATCTAATACATGCAGCACAGGCAGCCACGACTCGGGATCGGTCATTAGCTTGTGAGCACACTCGGCCGCCTGACGAGGACCTTCGGCATTCACATCGATTGTGTAAACGACCCGAAAGAGGGTCTTATCGCCTGCTTCTTTCGGCGGCGGCTCTATCACAAACACCCTTGATTGATTCTTGCCCTTATTGCCACATAACGGGTTTTGACAGAACTTTTTCATAGGTCACCTCCCAGATTCTTAAGCGTTCATCTACTCCATGGTTTCTTCCAACTTGAACATCTCAGGAGCAATCTCCGCCAACATCTTGGGCCGCCAGAATAAATCCCTTTCAATCGGCAGTCCCATTGGACCTCTGACTTCTTCAAGCTCGCTGAGCACAAAATAGCCCAACTCCTTGTCGTGGCCATCCACCAGGCCAAAGAACTTGAAATCCACTTCCTTGCCTGACTCATCCAAGACAGGCTCGCCCTCAGTTGCATACCATGTCCAGGAACTGCTCGGCGTGAAGTACTTAACGTGTACAATTGCCTTACCGCCCTTGCCATCCTGCGAATACAGAGGAGGCAGCTTCTCGCGAATCTCTTGCGGCAGAAGCTTCATACCCCTGACCTTATCGTTGGTGAGAACTTTCTTGGCCCTCTCAACCGCTTCTGTATCCTGGGTCGTTATTGCCCTGTCCTCAGGTATGCCGCATGCTGACGCGATACCGCAGAGGAAATTGGCCATGTTTTCGGCCTGCTTTCTTCTG
>CAYGVZ010000277.1:0-3991 GCA_964353475.1 uncultured Pirellulales bacterium
CGATATGCCGAACCGAATGGTTACTGCACGAGAAATAATCAGAATGCGTATAAGTCAGGCCGGGGGTGATGACGGGACAGGCGAGCGTTGAAACGGTGGTCAGAGAGACAGCGTAGGCCGTGTCCGCCCTGGCAATGTAGCTCATCACGTTGCCCGCCATTGCGTCGGGGGCGGCCCCGGTGAGGACAAGACCTGCGGCAACTTCCGCGGGCAGGTCGAACAGGCGTGCGATTGCGAATGCGCCGAATGGCATAATGGTGAACTGTGCAACTGTGCCTATCAGGATGATGGCGGGGTTTTTGAGGATGTGCCTGAAGTCATCGGCGGAAAGAACAGTACCGATGCCGAACATAGTCACGGCGAAAAACCAGGTGTTGTATTCGCGCAACGCCCTGAATGGGGCGGGAAAAAAATACGCCAGCGCCGCAAACACCACGACCCAGACGGCGAAATACTTCGTGTAAAACGACAGAATCCTGTTAAGCATAATCGGACAGTATAATTCCACCCCCTGCCGCCGACAACAAATTTGGGCGGTGAGTCAGATAGAATCCTTTGATAAGCTGTGGTTGTCTTGACTGTGAATGCTGGTGACGGGGGAATTATCATCAGTGATAGATAATCAATAAAAAGGGGCCCGTACCCGAAGGTACAGGCCCTTGAGTTACCGTTGTGACTCAATGTTGATTACGGCCAGAGATACTGACTGAGCCAGTTGTTGGCAAAAACGGCCAGGTCCTTGAAGTTCACGATGTTCGGGGTTTCGACGTACAAGTCGGCTGGCGAAGACAGCGGCAGGAAGATGGTACCCGTTCCTTTGGTCGTCAGGTATCCAATCTCAGCCGGCGACAGTGCATAATTGTAAATCCTCATATCATCCATACCACCGGCCCAGCTCGGACTTGCCCACTGGTTGTAATTCGCAACCGTAATCTGCGTCGGCGTCGGTATTTCGCCGATGGTGTTTGCCTCGTTGGTGTAACACAGGAGTTGCCCGTTGTGATAGATGCCCATGAAGTCGTTCGTCCCATCCTTCACAAATACCCAGTGGTGCCACCTGCCTGTAAAGTCGGCGACCTGCACAATGTCGTTCCAGCAGGCCACCAGGTCGTCACCGGGGTCACCGTCTCCCATACCATCCGGGAAGCGGAAGTGGACCTGAGGACCTGCGGGGAATGTCGGCGGGGTGGGTGTCGGACACCAGATGTCCATCACCGCCTCCGCTGAGCCCGACGCCCGCATTAGAGGCGACCAGTTTGAACCCTGCGGATAGTTCTGGACGTCGCACTTGATCCAGACCGAAATTGTGATGTTCTCGCCGATGTGGTCGGCAAACAGACACGGGTCAATCTCCATGTCGCCGCCCACGCCGTTAAACACCAGGTATCCGCTGCCGTCGTATCCGCCCGATGTCCTCCACGGGTTGGTCAGGTCTAGTATTACGCCGTTGCTGTCGCCGGCAGAATCCAGCGATGAAGTCCCTGTGCCGTCGTCGAACTTGAACCACAGACAAGGGTCAGCGGGCGCCTGAATGGGCGACAGAATAATGTTGGCGTCGGTATTCAGCCAGTCGGCCACGGCTGCGTCAAGGTCGTCAAGGTCAACTATGCAGTCCTCTGTCAGGTCGAATGGTGAAGTTTCAGAAGCCACGCACCTGCTCGGGTACAGCCGGAAGTCATCGAACCAGACGGTACCTGCGCCGCCAAGCGTTGACGTGTAGTTGCACTGCTTGCCGAAGCCCACGGACAGATACCTGACGTAACTGAGGTTCACGCCGTGGCTGCTGAACTGGGTCAGGTCAATGTTCCATTCCTGCGTGCTTCCGTTCTGCTGGACGTTCGGGTCGGAGTGATTGACGGCGTACACGTGGTTGTTGGTATCGGTGAGGCACACGAACATCCTGTCGTAAGTGGAATGGGCCTGGTTGGTCGCCTGACCGCGGAACGACAGTGCAAGGGCCTTTGTCTGCTCTGCACCGCTGCCGACCGTGAAGCTGACGCCGGCTGGGCCGAAGTCGCGCCGTATCTCGGAATAGTAGTCGTTGGAGGCATCCGTACCGTTATTGTCGTATGTAAGCCGCATATCATCGCCGTCGTCGTACACCCATACGCCGGTACCGGTGCCGGCTGAACAGGTGGGCCAGTCGTTCGGGTCCCAGTTCACGTGAAGCCCTATATCGTCGGTGTACTTGTCAAAGTTGTCCACAATATAGAAGTGCGGCGTATTGAAGTCCCAGACGTCTCCTTTCCAGACGGTAGCGCTGTTGACTTCGTCGATGCGCCAGAAGTAGTTAGAGTCGTACGCCAGCACACCACCCGGCAAGCTGCTGAATGGATAACTGGTAGCGGTCTGCTGTCCCCTGTAGATAACAGGGGTGCTCGTGTTGGCATCGCGGACCTGGTTGGCGTCTGTTCCGAAGAAGACCCTGTGTCCGTTGGTCGTTGCTGCCCACTGCCCGGCTGTCCATCTCAAATTGAGGTCGTTTATTTCCACGCCCGTGGCGCCAACGGCCGGCTTGGGATTGATGGCTATCCCGCCAAGGGTCTTGAATTGCCAGACCTGGCCTTTCCAGGGGCTGCCGGCATTGGCCTCGTTAATTTCTTCGATTCTCCAGTAGTATGTGGTCGATACGGTAAGCGGCCCGGGGGGCGTATAGTTGTTCACGTCGCGAAGGCCCTGATAGGCGCCCGCAGCGCCGCTGTTTACGTCCGCAAAGCTCGTCCCGAAATAGACGGCGTGCTCATTTAGCGCCTTGACCCACTCGCCGGGGGACCAGCTCAATGTGGGGTTAAGCGTTACTGGATCCGCGGTGTTTCCGGGCACAGGCGCCCAGGCGCGGCCGAAGTTTGGCACAGCGGTGCAGACGGTATTGCCGTCAGTATAAACAGCAGTGACATCGCCTCTGCCGTTGTACCCGCAGATGCGCCCGTCTGCGATGGCCAGCATAAAACCGCTGCCGGCGGCAGTACGATTGCTTATGATGCGGAAGGTGCCGCCCTCGATATTTATCTTGTTCATGGCGTACGTCTTCGAGATAGTCCACGATGAGGCGGTGCCGGTATCCCACAACTGTCCACCGTAGATATTGACCGTACCCCGCACTATATTGAATTTGGGCACGATAATGTTCCCGTCGTAGATGTTGACAATACCGTACACCTGGCCCAGGCCCGTATCGGCGCCGCCGATAACCAGGCCGGCTGCACCGGCTGTTGAGGTCCTGACGGTGCCGCCATACATATCAATGGTGCCGTACTCCAGGTTGTCAACAAAAGTGCCGATATCCAGCGCAAAGCCGGCCTCAATCGTTGTTGCGGTGGGTGCAATTATCAGCCGGGAGGTGGTTTGGGCGCTGGCCCAGCAGGCGACTGATATTCTCGCCGCCGCGGCAGCGCCGGTGATATTGCAGTCGGGATTACCCTGGATACAGGCCCACACGCAGATATTGGGCTCATTATTATCCCAGTTGTTGGGTTCGTGCCAACTGGTCCCCTCGGTGGCGCCCCACATGGTCTGTCGCTCCCACCAGTTGCACTGAGCCGAGACACTGCCAGCCAAAGCAACCAGCAGGAAAGAGAACAGCAAAATATATGGTTTCTTGGACATAATACTCCTCCTAACGCTGAGTTATTAATTGTGTTTTTTCATTTGGCAAAAAACGCGTCTCCCTTTTGTGGAGACAACTTGCCCCTATTATACAATAATAGCCGTCAAAACGCAATACATCCATAATATCAAGTTTCCAGCAAGATACCTATTTGAGCCAATCTTCGGCAAACCTCGCAAAATCCCGCAAATCGATGATGTCAGGTGTGCTTATGTACAGATTGGCGGGTGAGTCAAGCGGAAAAAGAATCTCGCCCGTCCCGTCGGTTGTAATCCAGGCGATTTCCTCGGCGGACAGGGCATAGTTATAGATTCTGAAGTCATCTATCCTGCCGACCCAGTAACCCCACCACTGGTCGCGTGTGCCGATATAGAACCTGCTTAC
>CAYGVZ010000278.1:0-3979 GCA_964353475.1 uncultured Pirellulales bacterium
AACTATGGAAAAGCCATACATAGTTCAGGGAAAATCGGGACTGTTCTGGCGGGAATTATAATGGGCGGCATCGTCGCGGTAAGCTCTCTCCCCTGCAATCCGGGGATATTTATTGTTCTCGGCGCAGCCGTTTTACAGGGTCAGGTTATCTGGGCAACACTGCTATTAGCGATGTTTGCTGTTGGTTTCAGCATCCCATTAGGGGCTGTCTTGCTGGGTATTTCTCTGGGTAAGACGGCCCTCGTTGCCAGAAATGCGGATGCGGCAGTCCGATGGATTTCAGGGGCAATCCTGTTGGTTGCGGGATTCTATTTTCTGGGCACATTTTGAGGTGTTTTATGGCTACAGAATCAAATGAGAACATAAGGGAAACAATTCGCAGCGGATATTCAAAAATAGCGCAGGGCAGGAGCGGCGGCTCGCCTCGCTTCGCGGGCGAAGCGGGCTGCTGCGGTGCGTCATCGCCCGCAAAGCTCGCCGAAGGGATTGGCTATACCAGTGAAGAACTGCAGCAACTGCCCGAAGGCGCGAATATGGGCCTATCCTGCGGGAATCCGACCGCTATTGCCAATCTAAAGCCGGGACAGATTGTTTTAGACCTCGGCAGCGGCGGGGGATTCGACGTTTTTATCGCCGCGAAAAAAGTGGGAGAAAAAGGCCGGGTCATTGGTGTTGATATGACAGCCGAGATGGTCAGCAAAGCAAGGGCGGCCATTCCCAAGTTTACTGAAAAGACCGGCTTAGCCAACGTGGAGTTTCGCTTAGGTGAAATCGAGCATTTGCCCGTGGCTGACGCAACCGTTGACGTGGTAATCTCAAATTGTGTTATCAATCTTTCGCCCGACAAGCAGCAGGTCTGGAATGAAATCGCCCGTGTATTAAAGCCAGGCGGTAAAGCGTGTATTTCCGACCTTGCCCTGAAGAAACCCTTGCCTGAAAGTATCCTCAAGTCCGCCGCTGCTCTGGTAAGCTGCGTTGCAGGGGCAGTTACCATTGAAAATACAATAAATATGGCAAAGCAGGCAGGCCTGAATAACATTGAAGTCGCTGAAAAAGCATACAACATAGACGTGATGATTGATTGCCACGACCCGCTCTACCGGCAAGTTAAAGATGCCTTGCCGCAGGACGCCAAACTCAGCGACTATGTTATTAGCGTTGATGTTACAGCATTTAGAGCAGAACGATAAGGATTTCGGATATGACAGGCGAAAAAGCAGAACAGGTTCAAACAAAACAATTGAATGTCTTTGAAAAGTATCTGACTGTCTGGGTCCTGCTGTGCATCGTCGCCGGGATAATCCTCGGCAAGGTCGCTCCTGGTTTTGCAAAATATCTTGATGGACTTGCGATATACGTTGACGGCGCACCTGTGGTCTCAATCCCCATTGCGGTCTGCCTGTTTTTTATGATGTACCCGATTATGGTCAAAATCGACTTTGCAGAGGTGCTCAAGGCAGGCAAAAGCATAAAGCCGGTTGGGCTGACTCTGTTTGTCAATTGGGCGATAAAGCCGTTCACTATGTATGCAATTGCGTTGTTTTTTCTTGGAACGGTGTTCTACCGGCTGATTGGGCCCGATGCACTCGACCTTGTAAAGATGCCATTTGGTCTCGACCTGCCAATCGGCGCCGCATACGGAGTCGGCAAAGTCGTCCTCATAAACGGCGCAAAGATGCTCGAAGTGCCGCTGTGGCGCAGTTACTTAGCCGGCTGTATCCTCTTGGGCATTGCCCCCTGCACGGCAATGGTGCTTGTCTGGGGGTATCTTGCAAAAGGCAACGACGGCCACACCCTCGTTATGGTCGCAATCAACTCGCTGTCGATGCTGTTTCTTTATGGGCCTCTTGGTGGTTTCTTACTGGGTGTAGGAAGATTGCCCGTCCCCTGGCAGGCGCTGCTGCTGTCCATCGCAATCTACGTCGCACTGCCGCTTGTAGCCGGATACCTGTCTCGAAAATGGATTATTGCCCACAAAGGCCCTGTATGGTTCGAGCAGGAATTCCTTCATGTTCTCACTCCCATTACCATTATTGCGCTTCTCTTAACGCTTGTCCTTTTGTTCTCCTTCAAGGGCGAAACCATTCTTTCAAATCCGCTTACCATTCTCTGGATTGCGGTGCCTTTGTTTATTCAGACCTGCCTGATTTTTGTGATTGGTTATGTTTTGGCAAAGGTTCTCAAATTAAGCTATGCGGATGCCGCCCCCTCTGCAATGATAGGCGCATCAAATCACTTCGAGGTTGCAATCGCCACAGCGACTATGCTGTTCGGCCTGTCTTCCGGCGCTGCCTTAGCCACCGTAGTCGGCGTCTTGATTGAAGTTCCCGTTATGCTTATGCTTGTAAAGATATGCCTGAAAACGCAGAACTGGTTTACTCCCTGTTACTTAAAGGGTGAATTATGAGGAAGATTCAAATTCTTGGTCCCGGCTGTCCTAAGTGCAGGAAACTGGCCGAAGCAGCCGAGACAGCCGCAAAACAGCTCGGCGTCGAGTACCATCTCGAAAAGGTTTCCGACATCAATGAAATCATCAAATTCGGCGTAATGGCTACGCCAGCCCTTGTTGTTGATGGTGCCGTCAAAGTGGTCGGCAAAGTCCCGTCCGTCTCCGAAATAACAAAAATTCTTACCTGACCAGGAGTGTATTATATGAAACCCAAAACCATTGTTACCGTCGTCCTGTTGCTTTTCGTTGCTGCCGGGCTTGCTTACGTTGTGGTCGGCGAGTCGCGCAGCGCCGGAACTTCCCCCAATCCGCAACCGGCCCCATCCGCGGCGGCCTCACAGCAGCCGGATGAAGCCAAAATCATCCCGCACAAGGTCGTTGCCTATTATTTTCACGGCAACATCCGCTGTATCACGTGCAAGACCATCGAGGCGTACGCCCGCGAGGCCATCACAACAAATTTCGCGGACGAGCTGGGCAGCGGGCTGCTTGAAATGCGCGTCATCAACGTCGATGAACCCGCCAATGAGCATTTCATACAGGATTACCAGCTTACTACTCGCTCGCTCGTGCTCTCCGACGTAATTGACGGCAAACAAAAACGCTGGAAAAACCTCGACCAGGTATGGACTCTCGTCCGGGACAAAGACAACTTCGTCGCCTACGTCCACGGCGAAACGCTCGCCTATCTGGCCGGAGAGGACCCGAATCAATGAGCGATTTGCTCCTTGCAGTCGGCTCGGCGTTTTGGCTTGGCATCCTGACCTCCATTAGTCCCTGTCCGTTAGCCACCAACATCGCCGCCGTCTCATTCGTCAGCCGCCGCGTTGCCAGCCCCGGCAGGGTGTTTCTCGCAGGCCTGCTTTACACCGTCGGCCGAATGTTGGCATACGCCGCACTCGGCGTCCTGCTCGTCTGGTCTCTGCTCTCCGCGCCCAATATCTCTTACATCCTCCAGAAATATATGAACAAGCTTCTTGGGCCGCTCCTTATCCTTGTTGGTATGGTCCTCGTAGAGCTAATCCGGTTCACCTTTAATGGTCCAGGCCTTGGCGTACGCGTCCAAAAACTTGTCGAAATGCTCGGCCTGGCCGGCGCGTTGTTTCTCGGCGTCATCTTCGCACTATCGTTTTGTCCCATCTCCGCTGCTTTATTCTTTGCCACTCTCATCCCGATTGCACTGAAATGTCAGTCCGGCCTGCTCCTGCCTTCAATCTACGGCATTGCCACCGGCCTGCCTGTCCTCGTGTTCGCCTTTCTGCTGGCCATTGGCGCAAAGACCGTCGCCCAGGCGTACAATAAGCTCGTCCCCTTTGAGAAATGGGCAAGGCGCATCACCGGTATTATCTTCATTCTCATCGGGATTTATTTCTCGCTTGCCTACACTTTCCTCGTATTGTAACTATGCCGAAAAACCGCGCCGCGAACGACGCTATGGGGCAAAAACTCAAGATTTTGTTTCTTTGTACGGGAAACTCCTGCCGCAGCCAGATGGCCGATGGCTGGGCAAGTCATCTCAAAGGCGACGCG
>CAYGVZ010000279.1:0-3972 GCA_964353475.1 uncultured Pirellulales bacterium
GGCCAAGGCGATGGACTTTGGGAGGATGCGTACATCGCCGAAGGCAATTGCGCCTGCGGAGAATGAGACCACAGCGCCCGCGCTTCGGACGGCGGCCAAGAGCGAAATCATCGCCCCCGTACAGCCGAGGGCCTTGAAATAGGTGACGTCGGCGATGGCCAGCCAAAGGCCGATGGGCAGGATGGTCCATCGCCACTTGAAAGGCGCGTGGCGCGCCCGGCCTGCAAACCATATCGCAAGTGCAATTCCGAACAGCGGCACGGTATAGACGCAGAACCAGACCTGCACGGCAAGGGCGGAATAGCCGAGTATCTGGACAAGATATTTATCGTAAAGCGCGCTGCACGAGCCGAGCAGCACCGCGGCGAACAGGAAGATTACCCACTTGTTTGTGTGGAAGACGATTCCCTCACGGCTGCCGACGATGGAGAAGAGGTAATAGGAGGCAAAGAGGACGGCGAAACCAAGCCACTGGTGATTAGTGAGGCGTTCGCCGAAGAGCAGCATCGCGCCGATGAGTGTCCAGGCGGGGCTTGAAGCGGCGATGGGCGAGAAGATTGAAAGCGGCAGGTGCTTCATAGAGAAATAGCCGAGGAGCCAGAGGGTACCTACGAGTATCGCCTTGATGAACAGAAGGATATGCCCCACCCAGTCGATGTGCGGGACGTAAAGGCCAAAGGCGGACATCGAGTCGGGCATAAGCGGCGAGAGTATTATTATGGGCGCAAGCAGTAACGCCTCAAACGCCGTCGCTAAGAACAATACCGGCACGACTGCGTTATCGCGCAGGGCGTATTTCCTGGTTATGTCATACAGGCCCAGGAAGACCGCTGAAAATGCACCCAGATACAACCACATAACACGGACTCGCACGGACTAAAACACGGACGGACACTGACAATACAAAGGGTTGTGCTTTTACCAGAAAGGGGGCGGATTTGCACGCGGGAAATTTGACAGGCGTGACGGCGCGGAAACACATCACTTTTCGCCGAGGGCTTCCAGGTCAGCGAGGTCTTTTATTCTGCCGACGGCCCTTTTGTTTGCAGCAAGTTCTCTGCGGCCGATGTAGAGGACGGGAATTCCGGCGTAGTCGCCTTTCACCTTCCCTCGGCAGACCTGCTGCCACGTAACGCCAGTCAGCGAGGTTAATATATCGACCCGGACAGGGGGGACGCCGATTTGAATGACCATTGCAGGTTTTTTGAAATCCGCTTCCGAAATACCCGAGCGTGTTACTCCAAAATCCCGCAGTGCTGCAATGAGGCGTTTGGCATTGTTGCCGTCGGGCTTGATGAGAACATCCATATCGCCCGTGAATCGCGGGGCGCCGTGAAAGGCGAGCGCGTAGCCGCCCACGACGATGTATTTAACGCCGTTTGCGTTTAAGCACTCGAACAACTCTTTGAAGTCGCGGTGTGCTTCCATAGTATTGTTTGCGCAGGGCATCTACGGCTGCAACCCGTTCAGCCGGGCTTTTGCTGAGCCAATAGTCCAAATCCTCGCGGCTTGTTGACCGCCTGCTTAATTTACGTTTTGTTATGTTCTTACGCATAATGGTTGGCCAAATATATCTACATTATATCACGGTCAGGCGTGATTAACATCTGTTTCCGCAAGGGCGTTTTTTGCATACAATATGTGGCAGGTGGATTTACGAAAAGATAGTGTGGTAGCCAAGACAGCCGAGCGGCTGAAAGGCGCCAAAGGGGGGGTGGTAAAAGTCGCCGGTACGTGGGGGTCGTATGCGCGCCTTTTGACGGCGTATCTTTCGAAACAGTTGAACAGGCCGATTCTCTACATTGCTCCTCATATCGACGATGCGGACAATGCCGTTGATGATTTGCAGACATTCGGCGCCGAGGACGTGCAACTATTGGTTGCCTGGGAAGGTGAAGAGGACATTGCCGATGCAACCGACGAGATTCGGACGCAGCGGTTGAAACTCGTCGCTCGCGCCTCGGGTCTCGCGGCTCGTGCGGACAGGGGTGGGATTATCGTCACGGCGTCGATACAGGCGATATGTCAGCCGATACCTAAGCCGGCGGCGATTGAGAAAAGCTCGTTTGCGATTGAGAAGGGCAAGGTCGTGACGCCTGAGGACGTAAGCGCCTGGCTGATTGACAACGGCTTTGAGCGGGTTGACCGGATTGACCTGCCGGGGCAGTTTGCACGGAGAGGTGGGATAGTTGACATATATGCGCCGCTGATGGGGAGCGGCAGATTGCTTCGTCCCCAGGGGACTCGCAATGACGGAGGGGAAAATGGCACGGGGGCGGTGAGGGTTGAGTTTTTCGGCGACAACGTCGAGAGTATTCGTGAAATCGACCTTGATACGCAGCGTTCGACTGTCGAGATTGAGGCCGTCAGCATTGTCTCGGCGACGGCGGGGCAATCGCGGGAGGAACGGGAATTATTCCTGAACATTTTGCCCGAAGAGACGATTGTGGTTCTCGAAGAGCCGAATGACATTGAGGAGGTTGCGCGGGTTTATCTTGAGCGGGTTGAGGCGAAAGACCGGCTGTACGCGTGGGCGGACATCTACGGTGCGATGCAGCGTTTTGCGCAGCTTTATATCTGCCGATTTGCGGCGACCGACCCGGCTGAGTATCTCAAGGTCGATGTCAGAAGCATTCAGCAGTACCAGCACGGGGGGGCTGCACTATGGGCCGGGCATAAGGAGGCGATAGAGGCGCTCTGTGCCGAGGCGCGGTCGGGAAAGCAGGTCTTGCTTTATTGCGAGGCGGAGGCGGAGATTGGCCGTGTGGGGGAAATCATTCGACAAACGGCGGGTAGTATCCCGCACAATTTCAGGATGCTGAACGGGTTCATCCATCAGGGTTTTGCGATTCCCTCTCTTGATACTATCGTGATAAGCCACCACGAGCTGTTCGGGCAGTTTGCCCTGCGTCGCAGATACCGTCCGCTGCGGGCCAGCGCACCGATTGATACACTCGAAGACCTCCAGCAGGGGGATTACGTCGTGCACGCCTCATACGGAATCGGGAGATTTCGCGGCATTGAGACGATTGAAAAGGACGGCGCGCACGACGAGTATCTTACGTTAGAGTACGACGGGAGCGTGAAGATTCAGGTTTCAGTCAGCAACATCGCTCTTGTACAAAAGTACATAGGGACAAGCCCGCGGCGTCCGAAGCTGTCGAAGGTCGGCTCGAAAAAATGGCAGAAGCAGAAAGAAAAAGCGGCCAAGTCGGTGCGCGACCTGGCGGCTGAGATGCTGGATATCCAGGCGAAGCGTCAGGCGCTGGGCGGTTTCACATTTGGCCAGGATTCCAACTGGCAGATTGAGTTCGAGCAGTCGTTCCCCTATCAGGAGACGCCCGACCAGACGACCGTTGCTGCGCAAATCAAGGGCGATATGCAGCAGCCCGCCGCGATGGACCGGCTGCTTTGCGGGGACGTCGGCTACGGCAAGACCGAGCTTGCGATGCGTGCGGCGTTCAAGGCGGTGGATAGCGGCAAGCAGGTCGCGGTCCTTGTCCCCACAACGGTGCTTTCCATCCAGCACGCCCGGACGTTTGCCGAGCGATTCGCAGATTTCCCGGTTGTGGTGGAGGTGCTGAACAGGTTTAAATCGCTAGGCCAGGCGAGGGACATTATCAGCAGGGCGAGGGCGGGCAAGGTCGATATTCTCATAGGTACGCATCGGCTGCTGAGCGGAGACGTTGCATTCAAGGACTTGGGGCTTGTCATAATAGATGAAGAGCAGCGTTTCGGCGTGGAGCACAAGGAAAAACTCAAAAAACTTCGCGTCAACGTTGACGTGCTTACGATGACGGCAACGCCGATTCCGCGGACGCTGCATATGGCGATGCTGGGCCTGCGAGATATAAGTGCGCTGGCGACAGCACCTCTTGACCGGCGAAGTATCGTCACGTCCGTCAGTCCCTACCACGACGAGCTGATACGCAAGGCGATATTACGGGAGATGAATCGCCAGGGGCAGGTTTT
>CAYGVZ010000280.1:0-3923 GCA_964353475.1 uncultured Pirellulales bacterium
CGCCTTTAGTGAGACAACCCGCCAAAATATCTCTCAAAAAATCCCTAACTTTGAGTAAAATAGTCGCAAGTCGCTGGTCGTTAGTCGATAGCTGGTTGAGTCCGGCAAGGCCGGCGTGGGGTTTTTGGACGAGGGTTTTGAGGAAGGGGGATTTGAAAACCGGGGTGGCAGGGGTCAGGGAATAACAGAAGACCGAAGACACACTGTCTTTTAACCTGCCAAGAGGATGGCGGGCAAGGCGTCCAAAAAGAACGGCGGGTTAATTTTGGTTTGGCCGAAGGAAAAGGAGCGAGGAACTGTCAAAAATTGTAGATGTCTCTTTTATTCTCTATATTATTATCAACTGCTCTCCTGTTCAGTTCTTTGGGCAGGCACTTCGCGGAAGGGGATTCCGGCCATTTCTGCTTTGTTTTGCATGTTGATGTCTGACGTAACAATGAAAACTCTGGCTCCAAGATTGTTTCGTATGACTTCTACAGTTGTTGCCAAGAACCGATCATCAGCATTGCTTGAATCAAACCATGACAAACTCTGAGACATGTTCGGTTCACTTGCGATGGACTGCAGCGATACGCGATCATTCACAACTACAACTCCTTCATGCAAAGAACCTCGTCGCCGATACTCCTTGATCTTCCGAATGACTTTTGATGCGTTATCGCGTACGGCTTGGTTTCTGTGGTTAATTTTGTGCTTATCAAGTTCGGATAAAACTGTCGGCGTCAGAATTATCGTGAAATGGTTTGTGTTTTCAAACTGCCAATGCTCGATGTCTGGATTGCCCAAGAAGGCGTTCGTATCAGGAATTGCTATCGTGACGTCTAATGAAGTCCCGTAATAATCTTCGAGCATGGTAATGACTTGCTTTATCAGATTCCTGAAACCTTCAATAGCTTCGTCGTTCGTCTTCCACCAAGTGCTCCCATTTTGCTCCACAGCGCTTCTTATTTTCTTCAATACATCTTTCATATTCTGCTGAGAATCGCTGGGTAGGTCCTGCGTCAGCGTACAAACAAGATCAGTAAACCGGTCAATCTCCGGGAGCAGTTGTGTCTGGATTTGTTTTCCCACTGGCGTCAAATCATTCCAGAATTGATCTCCGTTCGGATTGAGGACAACAAACGAATCACCTGGAGTGTTTACTGGGTGCATTCCTGAAAACTGTCCGAGCAGTCGGACTCCGTCCTCGCATATTCGCTCTGCGCGTCTGCGGAAGATATCAAGCATTGTTTCGTTCATAATGTAACCTCTCTGCAAATGTCTATTTTGCCCGTCGCCGCCGTATAAATCAACATCCAGCGGCCGTTAACGAAAGATACCATACTTACTATTTTGTTTCACAATTCTACCCAACTTTGCATAGCATTTTCAAGATCTCGAGTACAAGATTTGTCTCCAAAATCCACCTTCGGCGGGGCGGAATCGGCAGAAAAAAAATAGGGGATACATTCTACTACTGTTCGGGATAATCGAGCTCGGGGTGGGATTTTTGTTTGCCTTTGGGTTTGCGATAAGAAGAACCAAACCAATAACCCTTCGATGGTTCGACCTTGCTTCCTTCGACAAGCTCAGGACAAGCACCACAGGCCACTCTGTGGCTGTGAACAATTCGGGTTCATCCGATGGTTATGTCGGGTCAAAGGGTTAGCTCCATAAACCTGGCGCCCGAAATGGGATTATAACAGTATGCATCAATATCCACAAAACCCAAGGATTGGTATAGTGTCTGTGCCGCTTGCATAGATGGAGCTGTGTCCAGTCGCATCTTTCTATAACCAATCCGGCGTGCTTGTGTGATAATCGCTTCCGTCAGAGTCCTGCCGATATGTAGTCCACGAAGCTGCGGCTTGACATAAAGTCGCTTCATTTCACAAATACCGTCTTCCAATTTTCGCAGTGCCACGCAACCTGCCGGTTGATTATCATATAGCGCCAGCAGCAATCGACCTTCGGGCGGAGCATAATCGCCGGGCAAACCGGTCAGCTCCTTCTCGAAATTTTGAAAGGCAAGGTCAAAATTCAGCGAAGTTACATACTCTTCAAATAGCGACCGCACATCCTGGAGGTCTTCGTCTGTTGCTACTATTCGTATCGTTGTCATAGCACTTCCTATATGCGGTTCTAATATCCGCATTCTTTGTTAAGAAGAGATTAGAATGTCATTTCGAGCGAGCCGAAGGCGAGTCGAGAAATCCCTCGACCTTGCTCGGGACAGGTCTGTTTTTGAATAGATTTCTCCACTTCGCCCTGAACCAGAAGCGGTTCAGGGCTTCGGTCGAAATGACAATTGGGCTTTTCAACAGGGTAATATCCTTACTAAGCTGCCTCACAAAGTATGGTCATCGGTATCCATTGGTTATACTAAAAACGTCTAACAAAAAGAAGTTTTCGACCGGCTCAAAACTTCTGGATTCCCGCCTTCGCGGGAATGACAGATGAAAGAATTCCTTTTTGTTAGATGCTCTAAAAATCTTTACCAAGCTGATAGGCTTTAGCAAGATTTTTTTGTCTATAAGTATTATCGCAGGGCATCATACCGCCCAATATTACCATTTCTGCTTTCTTGACACCTATGCCCAGTAAGCGGTCGTTAAGCATGCGGATATAGAATCAATTTTTATATTCAGGAAGCTGTCTAAACATAACGGGGATAAATTCCTCAAAGTTCAACGCACTGCTTTCATACTCTTTCAGCAGCAGATAAAACGGCTGTGTCAACGTCAGGCCATCACGTGTCAGGTCTGCGACCCTACCTTCCAACCTCTTGGTCACGGCGGGGTCATTTGTTAGAAGCACGTGTAAGCGGTCGTCCAATGCTCGCACAAGACATTCCGAAGCGAAAGTGACGGGCTGTTGATAGGTTTTCGACATTGGGCCGGTCTTACCTGCACTGTAGTAGTCCTGGAGCTTAGTGCTGTATTTGCCGTAGTTGGCCTCGACGATGCGGTTCACTACAGAATGCAGATATTCGTGGATGTCCAGGTCGTAAGAATGAGAGCCGGGACTTTCAACACAGTAATAGTAGTTTTCATATTTCGCGCCAATCGCGTGGTAATGACAGTTGATAAGGTCGGGGACATTCACAATTACAAACGCATCCCGTCGCGCCATTCTCAGGTACTCCCACAAAAAAGACATCTGCCGTCCCATCTTCTCCATGTCGTATTTGTTGATTTCAGCAACATAGTCGCTCTTAATCTCGCTCCATACGTTAGCCAGCTTTGCGGCTACCCAGAAGTCGTTCAGGACATCCGGGAAATCTCTCAACCTCCCGGCAGTCCACTGGTATCCCAATTCGTTATCCGGTCGAATCCGCCTGAACGGGTAGTCCGCACTAAGGCTGAGGGCAAAGTCCTGGTAATGGAAGGTCGCCAAGCCCCTCGTCTTGTAGTATTGCCGCCAGGCCGCAAGCTTTTCGGGCTTGTCCTTTAAGCTGTCCGCAACCATCTTTCGCACCCTGACCCTAACGGGATGCATCTGCTGGCCCTGAACTTCCTCATCGTAGCCCGTGGCATTTAGAAACGCCATCACAGCAAAAATCCTGCGGTCCGCCAGCACAGCAAACCCCTGGCCCTGCCTGTACTCATCAGCATAAAAATATTGAACGGATTCTACTTTTATGCCTGAACTACTTTTCAACAAAGAACAGCCCGTGATTGCCAGGCAAAATACTCCAATGACAAACTTTAACCGCCTCATTGTGATTACCTTCCTATTCGAGTTATGCTCATTTTGGGGCCTTGATATCACGCCTTCTTTGCCAGATGTGAACATATACAGATTGCTTTGCCGTCTCCGTCAACGTCTGCGCATCTACCACCGCACCAGCGTCTTTTCGAAGTCCTGCACCTTTGGCGGCTTCTTGCCTTTGCCGGGGATAATCTTGTGTCCTTCATTTTTGAGCCGTGCCGCCTGTGCCTTGA
>CAYGVZ010000281.1:0-3880 GCA_964353475.1 uncultured Pirellulales bacterium
TAATAATGCGATTTACGGTTTCCTGCGGTAGAGGAGCAGGCGATATGTCTTGCCTCGTTTGAAATCCTCGGCGCGTCTTGTGCCGTTGAGGTATTTTTCGTGAAGCTTGTTCATCCGCTTTTTGAATTTCCACAGCAGCAGCTTCATCGTCAGGGGATACCGCCCCTTCAGAAACGCCTGGCCGGACTCACAAACAGGAGCGACTACGTTCTTCATCGCGTCATCGAGCATATCGAGGTTTGGCGCGGTCTGCTCGGTAATGTCGATGTCCTTGATAAGCTCAAACGGCTGAGTCGCTATCCTGTCGCGGAATCTTTCGAGCTGGTGTCCTCCGCCCACGTGCCCGATGCCTTCAGCCCCCGTCTTGAAGGCATCGCAGATGAACAGGTACCCGCCGGGTTTCACTACCGCTACCGTTTTTTCCAGCGCGGCGTCCAGCCGGATGTACTGAAAACTCTCGCAGAACAAAGCCATATCGTACTTGTTGTCCGTCTGCAGTTGCTCATAAGGGCATTCGAATATATGGCAGGCGTCACCGAGAAGCTCCTGCGCACGCCGGGTGAGAAAGGAGCTGGGCGAGACGCAATCCACCTTGTAGCCCCTGTCGGTAAGTTCCCTGGCTATCTGCCCCTCGCCGCATCCGACGTCGAGAATACTCCTTACGTCCGCAGGGATATGGGATATCACAAAACGGGTATAGTTCTCCTGTGCTTTTCGCAGATTGGCGAAACTAACCTCCAGGTCCGGCGTCCAGTAACCGTAATGCAGGTCCTTGAGCTTGAAGAAGTGCTCCCCGCAAATCGTTGCGACCCGTAAGCCCAGTTCCCTGGAGTTTATCTGTTGTTCACCCTGCATCCCTGACCTCCTCTGCGGTAATTAGCCCGCCATAGTCGGCTTGCTTATCGCGAGAAAACAATGAATCCACATTGGCAGGCCGACCGTTTCAGTACGGCCTGCTTACCACGATGTTTACACTATGTTACACAAAAATTTGCCGGCGTCTATTTTATTTTGTGTGCAAAGAAAAAGTCCCGCCAAGAGTGACGGGACTTTGCGGTTTTCTCGTTTCGTATGCGGTTAGACCGGTTTGACGTTGGTTGCCTCGGGGCCTTTCTTGCCCTGGCCGACGTCGTACTCGACCTTCTGCCCTTCCTTGAGGGTCCTAAATCCCTCGGCGGCAATCTTCGAGTGATGGACAAATACATCCTCGCTGCCGTCGTCCGGAACGATAAAACCAAAACCCTTCTTCTCATTAAACCACTTTACCGTACCTGTACTCACTGTAACACTCCTTCAGGCCCGCAGAGCAAGCCGATCTCATTTTCTCCCTCGCAGTACCCATTGGGCGCTCCCCCGAGGGATGACAAAGAGCACTCATAACATTGGCGCGTTTTCTACCACACGACTGCGGATTGTTCAAGGAATTTCCCGATTATCCCGCAAAATATCTGCCTGCCGGCAGGGCGCCTGAGGTGGGGTCGAGAACAAGGTTCGGGACAGGGGGACATCCTGGCGGGGTTGCTTTTCCAGCAGGGCGGCGCAATCGGCTCTGCAAATCACATCAGCCACCGCTGCGACAGTGTCATATTGGCAGTTGTCCATACGGAATTGTCCGGTAAAAACGCGGTTTTCAACAAGTTATTCAGGTTTTCGGTTTCTGGCACGGCATTTGCCTCTGTGCATAAATGAAGTTAGTGTAACGTTGTTTCTGTAAATTCGGGTTATGAGCAGCATGTGCTGGAGCGAAGGCGAGGGCCATTAAGATAGAAGTAAAAGGACAATAAGAACGAACGCTGACGTATCCTGACGTTGGCCGTGCCGCCCCGTTTTTGAACGGACGGCACGGTTCGTTTTTTGCAGCCCCGCCTGTCAATCTGGTAGAATCTGACAACGATATCCTGTAGAAAAGAGCAGCTTATGCCTCTGTTCAAGAAATGGCGAAGAAGACGCATCGCGGGTCAATCGTTTCCGGGCGACTGGCTGCCGATAGTCAAATCAAACGTGCCGTATTACGGCAAGCTGCCGCCGGCAGGGCGCAAAGAGCTGCTGCGCCACACGCTGGTGTTTCTCGCCGAAAAACGTTTTGTCGGCTGCGGCGGCCTCGAAATAACGGACGAAATCAGAGTAACCATCGCCGCCAATGCCTGCATCCTGCTCCTGGGCAGGGCCACCGATTACTATCCCGGTCTGCGGACAATACTCGTTTATCCAACAGCTTACGTGGCCGAATCGACCAGGCACTTGGACACGGGTGTCGTTGAGGAAGGCGTTGAAGTCCGCGCCGGCGAGTCGTGGGACAGCGGCTCAGTAGTCCTGTCCTGGGAAGACATCCTCGAAGATATTGCCCAGCGCGAGGGCCACAACGTCGTCCTTCACGAGTTCGCACACCAGTTAGACAGTTCCGCCGGCAGGGGCGACAGCAGCCCCGTCCTGCACAGCCGGGACGCCTTTGCCGCCTGGACAAAGACCTTCCACAGAACATATCAACGTCTCTGTCACAACGGGGGAGATGACCATTCCGGCTTGTTTGACGATTATGCCGCCTCCGACCCCGCAGAGTTTTTCGCCATCGCCACCGAGTTCTTTTTCGAAATCCCTGGTGAGCTTCAGCAGCACTATCCCGATCTCTACGACCAGCTTCGCAACCTCTACCAGCAGGACCCCGCCGCGTTTTCCGATTGATTATGGACCGGACAATGCCCCACCTGGAAAATTCACCTGCAACTCTTGAAACAGTTCTATACTAAGAAACTATCTCAAAAGTGTCACCCTGAGCGAAGCGAAGGGTCTGGCTGCCAACAATGTGAGATTCTTCGTCCCCAGGGGACTCAGAATGACAAACGGCGTTTTGAGATAGTGTCTAACGGGAATCTGGACGGCGCGATGAGTATCTGATAGATTGAAAGCCCCATAACGCCAATAGCCGTGTGTGACAGACGTGCCATAAATGGAAAATGAAATGAAACCAGACAGCGAAAGTACAAAATTATTCTCGCCGTCGCGTTAGCCGCCTGGAGACAGCAGGAAAGGAACTGCATGACAGGGCTGTTTCATAGTTGTATTATCTGGCTTAACGGCTATCTTTGGGGAGCACCGATGCTTGTTCTTCTTTTTGGCACGCATCTGTTTTTAACTTTCCGGCTTCGCTTCATCCAAAGGCATATTTGGCTGGCCATTAAGCTGTCGGTAACAAAAGAGAAAGACGCAGAGGGCGATGTCGGTCCCTTCGGCGCCCTGACAACCGCGCTTGCCGCCACAATCGGCACAGGCAATATCGTGGGAGTTGCAACTGCGGTTGCACTGGGCGGCCCCGGGGCGGTCCTGTGGATATGGCTGACTGGTGTCTTTGGAATCCCGACCAAGTATGCTGAGGCCCTGCTTTCCGTTAAATACAGGGAAAAGACATCGGATGGGACAATGCTGGGCGGGCCGATGTATGCACTCGAGAAGGGGTTACGGATGAAATGGCTGGGGGTGGTGTTTTGCATCTTCACGTCGTTTGCGGCCTTTGGAATAGGCAATATGGTCCAGGCGAATTCCATATCGGAAATGGTCAGGGAGACGTTTAATGTGCCGGTGTATATCACGGGTATAATATTAGCGGCACTGACGGCGATAGTCATCCTGGGCGGAGTAACGTGGATAGCAAGAGTTTGTGAAGGTTTAGTGCCGTTTATGGCGATTTTTTACGTGCTTGGGTGCCTTGTAATACTGATAATAAACAGGGCATATTTGGGACCTGCGATAGCTTTGATTTTTAAGAACGCCTTTACTGCAAGAGCAGCAGGCGGAGGTTTTGTGGGGGCCACGGTTTTAGGGGCGGCTCGATACGGCATAGCGAGGGGACTTTTCTCCAACGAATCGGGGCTTGGTTCTGCGG
>CAYGVZ010000282.1:0-3873 GCA_964353475.1 uncultured Pirellulales bacterium
CTTCTTCCTCAGCTATTTTTCTAGCCTCCGGGTTATCCGATTGCTGTGTAAGTCTCCAGATCCCGCCAGCGCGGTCACAAAAACGTGCCGCTGCGCACAATTCCTTAGCGTCGGTCAGGTCAATGGAACGGGCTGGTATCAGGGCGGCGCGGTCGCCAACTTCTCTGTGCCCATGTCCGTTCCTGCGGAAGGTTTTGGGGGATTAGTCGGAATACGGTCGAGATTCACAGATTGGAGCGGCGACATCGATAGCACCGCTAACCGCGAGTCTGTGGTGATGGATCGCCCGTACAGGGTGGTTGCGAACTGGATCGTTGACTACGAGCAGCTCTACTATCTGGTCATCGTGGTCGCTGGGCTAATCTTGGCTGGTACGCTCCTATCAGGTTCATATCGTAAGCGGAAGTAGAATCGGGATAGAGTGTTGCTTCGGCGGGGCGGCTATCGCATCGGGAATCTGTATGCGATGGTCTCGGCCTGCCGGCGCATCCTTCTCGCAAATGACTCCTCAAGGCCGTATCGCGAGTCGCTGAGCGGTTTTGCCTGCTTGAGTATCGCGTCAATCATTTCCGCCAGTTCGTCCATTTCGGCAAGGCCCATACCGTTTCCTGTAACTATCGGCGTACCCAGCCGCAGGCCGCTGGTGACGGATGGGTCCGCTGTATCGTAGGGCAGCAGCATCTTGTCGGTAACGATGCCGCACCGCTCAAGTACCGCCTGCGCCGTCTGGCCGGTCAGGCCATTACGGGATTTGGCCACATCCATCAGAATCATATGATTGTCGGTGCCGCCTGTGAGCAGGCAATACCCGAGTCGGGCAAGATTGGCGGCAAGACGCTTTGCGTTTTTGATGACCTTGAACTGGCGCGCCCTGTATTGCCGGCTGAGCGTTTCCTTGAAGAAAACCGCTTTGGCGGCGATGTTGTTCAGATACGGCGTACCCTGAAGGCCGGGGAAGGTTGTCCTGTCGATGTGCTGCCAGAGGGGCAGCCGTTTGCCGTTTATGCTTAGAGTCCGGTCAAAACTATTCCCCATCAGGATAAGGCCGCCTCTCGGACCGCCCGGCTTATAAGTGCTGGTGGTAGTAAAGTGCGCATCGTTGATGGGCGAGGGATGTGCGCCTGCGATAACCAGCGATGAGATATGAGAGATGTCGGCCAATAGAAACGCCCCAACCTTGTCGGCAATTCTCCGCAGTTTGGCAAAGTCAATAACTCGCGTGTATGCGCTCGCGCCGCAGATTATCAGTCGCGGCTTGAATTTGCGGGCCTGGTCGGCGATTCTTTCGTAATCGAGAAGAAAGGTTTCCCTGTCGACGTAGTATTCCTCGATGTGAAAGAGTTTGGCGGTTAGGGAGTCGATGTAGCCGTGCGAGAAGTGGCCGCCGTGGAGCGTTGCCATACTGAGTATCCGGTCGCCCTTGTTGAGGATGGCGGCAAGGACAATCTGGTTGGCGGTTGTCCCGGAGTGCGGCTGGACGTTGGCGTATTTTGCCTTGAAGGCGAGCTTCGCCCGGGCAACTGCCAACTGTTCAATCCGGTCAACGATGGCGCAGCCGCCGTGGAGGCGCTTGCCAGGCGTGCCTTCTGTGGTCTTATTCTGGACAATCGAACCGAGAGCCCCCAGGACGGCGCGCGAGCACCGATTCTCCGCCGCGACAAGTTGAATGGTGTTCTGCAGGCGCTCATACTCGCCGCGGATAAGCCGGCAAGTCCTGCCGTCTGTCTGCTCAAGAATATCGAGCAGTCCCGTGTGATACTCGCGGGCCGACAATCGCCCAATGCCCCTCTCAGCGGCCATCGAATCCTTTCCTGTCTTGCGTGCCATCCTGAATAAGTCCCGTTGCGGCTAACCGATAAAGCTTCTTGCGATATCGTTGAAGGTTAAATACAAGAAGAGCCCGCCTACAAACGCCCAGCCGACGTACACTATAATTTCCTGCGCCCGCTGACTCAAGGGGCCGCCTTTGACCTTCTCGACCAACAGGAGAACGACTAAGCCGCCGTCGAGGGGCGGCAGCGGCAGGAAGTTCACCACGGCGATGGATGCGCTGATAAGCCCCAGCAGATAAACGTAGAATATAAGCGGCTCCGAGGCGACAACTTGGTAGCTGAAGGTGAGGATGCCGACCGGCCCCATAAGCTGCTTTGGACTGATAAGCCCTGTGAGGAGTCGCTGGATTGTTATATACGTCTGGATGATGAAAATTGTGGTTCTCTTGACCCCCATTTTGGCCGCTTCGATGGGGCCGCCGGCCTTGTAGAGCCGTTCGAGGTCGGCGAAGGGAACGTTATCCTGAAGCATGGAGCGCGCGGTTACCACACTTCTCCAGTCGGCGATATCAACGGCCACATTGCCCGCGGTGTTGTCGTCTAATCGCCAGTCGATGGCGACCTGCTGCTTTTCGTTCTGCCTAATCAGCCGAGCTACATCATAAAAGTTGTTGACCTCGATTCCGTCAACGGCGGTTATCAATGCGCCGCGCGGGACAGCAAGGGGCTTAGGCACACAGTTGACGTCGATTGCCTTTGCGACTACAGGGTGCCGTGCGTCCAGTTCCACTGCCAGGCCGATGAGCACTCGCCCGCTGTCAACGTCGCGCCTCGGCGTGACGGATACGGCCATTCTCCGCTCAACACCGTCCGCATCCGTGCGGGTGACTTCGATGGCAAGTGGTTTGCCTTCATAGGCGGCGGTGAGCTGGCGCATCTCGATATAAGTTGGATTTTCGGTATCGGCGATTTTGACGATGACGTCGCCGCTCTGGAGTTTGGGGGCGGCATCTGTCTGCTTTTCTTTCAGATGAATCCTGACTAACAGCCGGTCGAAAGCCGCGAGAACTCTGGAAAGGATGCCCACAGGCGGAGTTGAAACGGCGATGATTCGCAGCCGCGGGACAAGCGAGGCGATATGAGCCAGTGCGGATTCAGAGTTTGGGTCTGATATGGTTGTTGCAGGAATGGAGAGATTGAGCTTTCCCTCAACAAGCCGGCTCAGGCCATTCGGGTCTCTTCGCTCTGCGAGAATCGATATGCTCGGCGCAAGAATCTCAGTGATTTGCTGCTCGAATTGCCAGGACGTCAAAACATCCGTGCCATCAACTGCTTTGATGCGGTCGCCCGGAAGCAATCCGGTTCTTTGGAAAAGGGTATTGGGGTCGCGTATGCGTGCGACTGCCGGCGATGAGGGTCTGACGGCGCCGAACAGGCGGACTTGTTCGCCGGGCAGTTGCTGTGCGACCATCGAATAGTCCTCAATCCGCCCGTCCTCGTGTTTTACAGTCAGCTTCACGGATTCATCGGCGCCTGAAAGGGCCGCCGCCATCATAATGTCGCTGAAGTCGAGGTTATGCGTTTTTCCGTTGATGGCGACTACTTCGTCTCCGGCTTTCAGCCCAGCCAGGTCGGCGGGCGAGCCGGGAATGACGCCGCCGATGACGGGCGGCAGGAGGTTAATGCCCACAAGGAAGACGATGATGTAAACGATAATCGCGGCTAAGGCGTTGAAAGTAACGCCGGCGGCCAAAACCGCCGCACGGACGGCTGCCGGCTTGTTGGCGTAGGACCGCGGGTCATCCGATGTCTTTACTGGGCCTATGTCATCCTGTCCCAACATCTTGACAAAGCCGCCGAAGGGAACAAGACCGATGCGGTATTCCGTCGTGCCGGGTTTTGATGTCCCGCCAAGCGTCAAGTCAAGCAGGCACTCATCATTTCCGCCGCCGGACTTCCGGAGGATTTCGGGCAGGATTCGGATACGCCATCCGAGATGCGTCCGTCGGATACCGATAAGCGTCGGCGGCATAAAGATTGAGAAAATCTCAACCTTGATACCGGACACCTTTGCAATAATGAAATGACCGAACTCATGGAC
>CAYGVZ010000283.1:0-3872 GCA_964353475.1 uncultured Pirellulales bacterium
CCTAATACTGGCCAGAGCCCTCATCAACGAACCCCAGATCCTGCTCCTGGACGAACCAACAACGGGGCTTGACCCGATTCGGGCGGACACTATAAATGAGCTTATTCTGAAGATGGAGGAAGAGCTGGGAGTAACGAGCATAGCAGTGACGCATGATATGAAGAGCGCATATAAGATAGCGGACAGGATAGTGATGCTGCATCACGGCAGGATAATCGCGGACGGCGACGCCGATTACATTCGCAATCATTCCGACCCGGTCGTTCAGCAGTTCATAAAAGGGGAGGTCAGCAAGAAGGACCTTGAGGCCCTGCGAGCGGCCAGTGCCTCGAATTCGAGAATCCGCCCGTGCGACCTCGAGGAGTAACAGTGGCGACCAATAGTGCTGAACGAATCGCGGCTGATTTGGCTCGCGTAGCCAGGGGCGATGTTTTCGCCGATATGCTCCATCGCGCGGCGTACAGTGCTGACGCGAGCATTTATCGGATTGTCCCCGTCTGTGTAGTCGCGCCGAAGGACTCGGCGGATGTAGCTGCGGTTATCGGGTATGCACGAGAAAAAGGCGTCCCGATTGCCGCACGCGGCGCAGGCAGCGGGGTCGCGGGCGAATCGCTTTGCAGCGGCATTGTGCTCGATATGACCCGGTATATGAACCGCGTCCTGCATATCAGAGACGATGGGGGCGAGGTAATCTGTGAGCCAGGGGTAGTGCTTGATACACTCAATAATTGTCTTATCGGCTACGGGAGGAAGATAGGCCCCGACCCATCTACGGCAAACCGTGCGGTGGTAGGCGGATGCGTCGCGAACAATGCAACTGGCGCTCATTCGCTCCAATATGGCTATATAGGTGATTATGTCGAGCGCGTCGAGGCGGTGCTTGCCGATGGCGGCATAGTTGAATTCACCAACAACGTTGACCCTGCTTCGACAAAGAATGCCGGGGTCGCTGCTATTGGCAGGGCTTGTGTCGATTTACTCGCAGACAAAGGCGATGTTATCGCGAAGGCGCTGCCTAAGACAAAACGCAACCGCAGCGGATATACAATCGGCGATATCTGCCATAGCGGCAAAGTGGATTTGGCCCGGCTGATGGGCGGCTCAGAGGGGACGCTGGCAATCTTCACAAAGATTGCCCTTCGCACCGTTGCGCTGCCCAAGGCGAAAGGACTGCTGCAACTGGAATTTGATTCATTAGAGAAAATGGCTTCCGTTGTGCCGACGATTGTTGCGACGGGCGCATCGGCCTGTGAGCTGATGGATAAATCGCTGATAGATATAGCGCTGAAGCATCTGCCAAAGTACAGGGACATATTGCCAGCGGGCGCTGCGGCGGCGCTGCTGGTTGAGCATATCGGCGAAAACGAGCAGCAGGTCCGCGAGAAAATTGCGAAGACGGATGTTGCGGTGGGGACAAAAGCGGCAGGACGAATGATTGTTTTAGACGCCGATGCGCAAAAACGGCTGTGGAAGGTCCGCAAGGACGCCGTGCCGTTGTTGGACCGGGTCAAAGGCAGACGCAGACCCGTGCCGTTTATCGAGGACACATCGGTGCCGAATGACAAGCTGGCCGACTACATAACGCGCCTGCGAAAGGTCGGGCAAAAGTACGATATTGCTATGAGCTTTTATGGTCACGCCGGCGATGGGGAACTTCACATTAGGCCATACCTCGATTTGGGCGAGAGTCACGATGTCGAAAAAATGGAGCGAATCGCCAACGACGTCTTCACGCTGGCCTGGTCATTGGGCGGTTCCATCAGCGGCGAACACGCCGATGGTCTGGTTCGGGCGGCGTTTATCCGCAGGCAATACGGCGATGCGTTCTATGACATACTCTGCAAAGTGAAGAATATATTCGACCCCAAAGGCGTACTTAATCCCGGCAAAATCATAAACGACGACCCGCAGGTGATGACACAGAACCTGAAGGCGGCGAAGAGAATTCTGCCGCAGCGGACATTCGGCCAATCCGGTATGGTCTTCGATGGTGATGAGATTGCCCTTGAATTGGAGCAGTGCAACGGCTGCGGCGTCTGTCGCAGCGGCGAGCAGGATTTGCGCCTGTGTCCCATCTTCAGAGCGACAGGTGATGAGTTGGCCGTCTCACGCGCGAAGATGAACGTCCTGCGGTTCTGGGCAACGGGGCTGCTTGAGGACGCCGACCTGGAATCGCCCGAATTTCGCAAGTTCCTGGATTTGTGCATTAACTGCAAGGCCTGTGCGCTCGAATGTCCTTCGGGGGTGGATGTCTCAAAAGTGGTGGCTGCCGCCAGGGCAGAATATGTCAGGCGAAAAGGCCTCCGCAGGGCGGAATTTGTCCTGGGACATAACCGGTATCTCAGTTGGCTTGGCAATATATTCTCGCCGATTGCCAATTTCGTAATGGGGCTGGGGATTACAAAGTGGCTCCTTGAGAAGACGGCTGGACTCGATAAGCGAAGGGGGATGCCGAGATTTGCCTGGGGGGCATTTCTGGCGGCTGGACGCAAGTACCTGGCTGACTGCACGCCTATTGATAAGCCGACAGATAAAGTCGCATATTTTGTCGATACATACGCGAATTACAACGACCACGAGCTTGGCTACGCAGTTATAGATGTCCTGCGTGCGAACAATATCGAGGTGATTTTGCCGAAGCAAAGGCCTGCGCCGCTGCCCGCGATTGTCTATGGGGACGTCAAAACCGCTAAGCGGGATTTGTCTTACAGCGTCAAATACCTGGCAAGGGCGGTTCGTGACGGGTACAAGATTGTCTGTTCCGAACCGAGCGCTGCACTGTGTCTCAAGCAGGAGTTGCGTCATTACGTTACAGGAGAAGATGCAAAAATCGTTTCTGATAATGCCTTTGAGTTGATGGAATATCTGCTTGGACTATTCAAGCAGGGAAAGTTGAAGAAGTGTATGGGTAATGTCAGTGGTGATTACGTTTATCACACGCCTTGCCACTTATTTGCCATCGGGGCATACGGGGCAACTCTCGAACTATTGGATGAACTCTGCGGCCTAAAAGTCGTGGATTTGAAGGCGGGCTGCTGCGGCCTGGCAGGCACGTTTGGTATGCAAAAGAAAAATTATGAACTATCTGAGCAAATCGCCGAGTCGCTGAAAGACGCCCTCGCCAAATCGCCTGCCAAGTATGTCCTCACCGAATGCGCCGCCTGCGGTATGCAAATCGAACATATCAGCGACAAAATCACCCGCCACCCCATTAAGCTGCTGGCAGAGTGTTACAGCGTATAGCTGGACACTCGATACTCGATAAGTCATAGCATACAGACAGAGTGTTCGACGCATACCAATATGCCTCACGGTCTCAATTGATGTCCTGCGGGTTTTGGTATATAGTGAAACACACTGTATAAACCCTGTTTCAGCGGAGCGTACAAATGGCGTTCGGAAATGAAAAACCAAAGCAGGCGGTGTTGTGGGATAAAGGGGAAGGGGGGAAGGTGAAGTGCAAACTCTGCGCGCACAGGTGCGTCATAGCAGACGGGAAGACAGGCAGGTGCGGTGTGCGCAAGAATATCGGGGGGGTTCTGTATTCGCTGAATTATGACAAGGTCTGCTCTGCGAATCCCGACCCGATAGAGAAAAAGCCCTTGTATCATTTCCAGCCGGGAAGCAGGAGTTTTTCGATTGCGACAATGGGCTGTAATTTCCAGTGTGACTTCTGCCAGAACTGGCAGATAAGCCAGGCGGCAATCGAGGATGGGAGAATTGACGGCGAGGCAATTAGCCCTGAACAGATAGTCAACGCAGCGGTGCGCAGCGACTGTAAGAGCATTGCATATACATACACAGAGCCGACCGTGTTTATGGAACTGTGCGTTGAGTGCGGCAAATTAGCAAAGCAAAAAGGACTAACGAAT
>CAYGVZ010000284.1:0-3866 GCA_964353475.1 uncultured Pirellulales bacterium
GCTGAACTAATGGCCTGTGATGATAAATCGGCTGTGCACATGAGTGACGACTCAGGATACCAGCCACCCTCCCTTGCTCCCGTTTCAGCCCGTGATGTGATACAGGGTGAACTGATGCAGGTTCGGTCGGCGGCCTTCGTTGGTGCTGCGGTTGTTTGTCTGATTTCATCGCTCGTCTTGATTATCCTGCTGCCGGGCGGCTCGCCTCAAGCGCCGCCGGCGGATTTGCAGACAAGAGTAAACCCGAACGATGCACCGCTCGGGCAGCTTGTGCAATTGCCGGGTATCGGTAACAGCCGTGCAAACGCTATTATCGAATACCGCCGAACCTTCTCAGAACAGAACGGCGGCCGGCCTGCGTTTCGTGACTCCGCCGACCTCCGGAAGGTCAAAGGTATTGGGCCCAAGACCATCGCGGAAATCGGCCCGTGGCTTATTTTTGATGAATCGCAGTCGGATTAGATGTATATTACCGGCTTGGGTCAAATCTCTTGTACGCTCATACTACCGGCAGACGGGGCAGGAAAGATGGAAGAATGGACAATAGATAAACCTCTCGGACAATGCTTCGGCACGGGCAGGAAGATTCAGCCCGGCGAGGAATATTTCGCGGCCCTTGTCCAGACCGAGCAGGGCTTTCAGCGCCGCGATTTTTCCGCCGAGTGCTGGCTGCAAAGCAAACCCGAGGCGTACTGCTACTGGAAGACGAAACTGCCGCACCCGGACCAGAAAAAGCAGATCTTCGTCGATGACGATGTCCTGATGACCTTCTTCGACCGGCTCGCCATCGAGTCCGAGGCCGACAAAATCAACTTCCGTTTCGTTCTTGCGCTTGTTCTGATGCGCAGAAGACGCCTCAAATACGAAGCCGCGCGAACCGAAAACGGCAGAGAAATCTGGCGACTTCACATTACGGGCAGCCAGGACTCTGTTGAGGTCGTAAACCCTAATCTCGGCGAAGAGCAGATTCAGCAGCTCTCGTCTCAAATCGGACAGATTCTCCAGGCCGAACTGTAACTGTGAACCTGAAAAACTTAGCAGCCAAAGCGCTTTTGTTGACGATTGCGACACTGGCTGGTTGCGTTACTCCGCAGCCCCCGGCTGCTCGACCCTGTCCAGGCAAGTCAACCGCAGATGAATCTCGCTCTGCTCTTGCGTCGCACATTCAGAACGCTGTTGCCTTTAAGGCCACGGGCCAATGCCTCCTGCAATACTCCCTCGAAGGTAAACCGCGAAAAGAAAACTTTCCAGTGAAACTCTGGGCCGATCCGCCCGCCGAGATGTATCTGCAGGGAGACGTCGCTTTCGATGCCGCAGGCCTTGTCGCAGCAGCCAATACCGATGAATTCTGGTTCTGGCTCAAGCCGAAAGAAGTAAGCAGCTACTGGTATGGTCGCTGGGACGAGGCCGGCGACCCGTGCCAACCAGCCGTCAATCCCCAAATCGTGCGCGAATCACTGGGGCTTGTCGGCGCCACAAATGGCAACTGGGCATTATCAGGCAATGCTTCCTTTGATATCCTCACTCTTCACAACGAACAGGCCCGGCCCGTGAAACGAATATACATCTCGAAATGTGAGTATCTGGTCTCTAAGATTGAGTATCTGGATGCTGCAGGCAAAACTGCTGCGGTCGCCGAGCTGACCGACTACCAGCAGGTCGCGGAGAACTTTTCGATTCCCGGTACCATTTCGATATCCGTCGGCGATAAGAACGGCAACCTGAGTTCGGCGAAGGTTACGCTCGACTCTGTCAAGACGACTGAACTCAGCGAGAAGCAACACCAGCGACTCTTTGTACGACCTCAGCCGCACGGTTTTGACCACGTGTATCAGATTATTGCCGGCGATGCAGTCGAAATATCGCCCAAATAAAACAAGGGGAATCTTATGACAAAAGTCGCATTAAAAACCAGGTTAAGTCAGGGCTTGTTCCTGCTCGATGGCGCGATGGGGACACAACTGTTTTCCCGCGGTATTGAGCCGGGCAAGTGCAACGAGTATCTCAATATTGAGTCGCCCGGCATCGTCCTCAGCATCCACAAGGCGTATTTCGCCGCGGGCAGCGACGCCGTCCTGACAAACACCTTCGGCGCAAACAGAATCACCCTCGCTCGCCACGGCCACGCGGATAAAATCGCCGAAATCAATATGACAGGCGCCGCTATTGCCCGCAAGACAGCGGGGGATGACAAGTACGTCCTCGGTGACATCGGCCCAAGCGGCGACTTTCTCGAACCCCTCGGCTCACTGAAACACGATGACCTCAAGGCGGCATTTACCGAGCAGGCAAGAGCGCTTCTGGCCGGCAACGTTGACGGCTTCATTATCGAGACAATGACCGCCCTTGATGAGATATGTATTGCTGTTGAGGCCGTTAAGTCAGTATCGGGCAAGCTGCCTGTTTTTGCATCTATGTCTTTCGACAGGGCCGCGACCGGTTTCAAGACAATGATGGGCGTGGACGTCGGCTCGGCAATCACCGCCATTGTACCCTTAGGTGTTGACGCCATCGGCTTTAATTGCGGCACTATCACGCTCGATGAATATGTTGTGCTGGCTCGCGGATTCACAGCAGGCGTCGAGGCAACCGGAAAAAACGTTTTAGTTTACGCCGAACCAAACGCCGGAAGACCGGAACTCGTCGACGGCAAGGCGGTCTATAGGGTCACGCCCGAAGAATTTGCATCGGCGGCTAATCGCATATACGACCTCGGCGTCACCATCATCGGCGGCTGCTGCGGTACTGGCCCTGAACATATCAAAGCGGTCGCCAAGCAGTTGACCTGACGGGGCGTTCTTCCACCCATAGTGGTAATTGACCGGCGAATCTGTTAAAATATCGGCGTGTTGGATTGTTGCTCGTACTGGAGCGATGCCGAAAATGATACCAATTGAATCCTGGCAGGGTTCTGAGGCGGAAGTTAAGCTGCTCAAGCAATGTAAAGTGGCCATACGGCAGGTTGTACCCGACGCCGACGTGATATTGTACGGCTCCCGCGCCCGCGGCGACGCCAATGAATACTCCGATTACGACATCCTCATCCTTGTAGACGGCCCTGCGGAGATACCCTTGGAACAAAAAATACGCTCGAATGTATATCCCTTGGAACTGGATAGCGGTGCCGTTCTAACGTTGTTTTTATACAGCAGACAACAGTGGGATACTCTTCTGTACCGGGCTATGCCTTTTCACAAAAATGTTGACCGTGAAGGGGTTCTGCTATGACCAAAGAAGAACGTTCTTTGATTGAATACCGGATGGAACGCGCACGCGAGGCCCTCGATGACGCTAAAATAATGTTCGAAGCTATGCGAATTAATACCTACGTGAATCGACTATATTATGCCTGCTTTTATGCGGTCTCGGCGTTGCTTCTGACGCGGAATTTTTCAACAAGCAAACACAGCTATCTTCGCTCGTTAATGCACCGTGAGTTTGTTAAAACCGGTTTGATGCCACCAGAAATGGGCGACCATTTCGACCTGTTATTCGATAATCGGTTAAAGGGCGACTACGCCGATTTCATTCGTTTCAAAGCAGAACAAGTCGCCGGCTGGCTGAAACCAACGGAGGAATTTGTTGACCACATCGACCGGCTGATTCAGACAATGTAGAGTGTGCTGTGCAAACCCGGTTCCAATCTCAAGTTGCTAAAATCCTCGTTATTTGAGCCACGGTTCTCGCCGTCGCCCCCTGGTTTTGCCTGATTATCTCCCGGCCGTTCTCGGCGATTCGGCGGGCATAATCGCTGTCGCTTAGGCACTTCTCCATCACCTTGAACAATTCCTCGTTCTCTTTACCCAAAATAGCGCCGTTGGCATTGAGGAGGTCATCGACGGTTTGTTTGAAGTTGAAAGTGTGCG
>CAYGVZ010000285.1:0-3834 GCA_964353475.1 uncultured Pirellulales bacterium
GCTAACTGCATAACTCATCGCGGTCGGCTCATCGAAGGGACCATGAAAATCGGCGACAAGGTCGAGGCGATTGTCGGCAGGGACAGGGACGCCACAAAGAAGAACCACACGGCTACGCATCTTCTCCAGTGGGCGCTGCGGGAAGTATTAGGCACATCCGTCGCTCAGCAGGGCAGCTTCGTCGGCCCCGATTATCTGCGATTTGACTTCACATACCCAAAGGCGATGACTACAGAGCAGACGGCCCGGGTAGAGCAATTAGTCAGAGACAAAATCGCCGAGGACCTGCCCGTAACCTGCGCGGTGCTTGCGAGGAATGAGGCGGACAAGCTCGGGGCGATGGCGCTATTCGGCGAAAAGTACGGCGAGCAGGTGCGCGTGGTTGCAGTCGGGGCCGCGGATGAGGCCAGGGTTGACCAGGCGTTCAGCAAGGAATTCTGCGGCGGAACGCACGTTGACAGAACCGGCAGAATCGGCGACTTCAAGATTATCAAAGAAGAAAGCATCTCGGCGGGCGTGCGAAGAATCACGGCGATGACCGGCAGCGGCCTTGCCGGGTATTTTGAAGATAGAAGTGCAATCATAGACGAGCTGGCCGTGCTGCTCAAAGTGCAGGCGGATGGAGTGCTTGAACGGGTGAACAAGCTGCTCGAAGAGAACAAACGGCTGGGCAAGCAACTCAAGACCGCGGCACGTACGGGCGGCACAGATATTATGGTTGAGGCAAAAGCGCTGTTAGACAAATGCGAGAAAGCCGGCGATGCTTGTATCGTGGTTGGCCGGCTGCCTGAAACGACTATAGAACAGGGTCGCGCCGCCATTGATATGCTCAGGAAGAAGGCGGCTTCCGCCGTGATTGTGCTCGGTTTTGCCGAAGGCGACAAGGCCACGCTGCTTGCGGGTGTCACCGATGACTTAGTGAAAAAAGGCCTCGGCGCAGGGGAAATCATCAGGCAAATCGCCCCCATCATCGAAGGCGGCGGCGGGGGACGGCCTCAAATGGCACAGGCAGGCGGCAAACTGCCCGCAAAAATCGACGATGCTCTCGCCAGGGCCGCGGAACTGATACGAAACAAACTGGCCGGCAATTAACCCGCCGAGCTGCCTGGGCGACTTGCAAAATCATTCCTGATTTTCAATAATCACATTGAAGAATTCCGCCGGCCTGCGCATCATATATGTTGAAGTGTGCCGGAGGCCGATGGATGAATGATGCCAAGGACAACGCGGAGAGGAACGATTCCTTCATTCACTTTGCCTGTCGCTTTTGCGGCCACAAGTCCCGCGTTGCCAAAGTTCACGCCGGCAAAAAGTCAAAATGCCCAAAGTGTCAAAATGCTCTCATCATTCCCCAGCTACCCGTAGCTTTGGCGCAAGAACCGGAGGCAGTTACATTGAAGCGTGACCCGGAGCCGGCTTCATTCCAGCAAAGGCGGGCAGAAACGCCAACGGAATCGGAACTTCGCCTTCAACCGCCCGACCTGCGCGACACGGCATACACAGACCCGCGCGCCATTGAGGTATTCCGGGACAGCTTCTCGACTCGGCCGGACGACCAGCCGCCCGCCCGGCGCAAACTGCCGTGGATTATCGACGTCTTTCTTTATCCGGCAAACAAGCCCGGCCTGATTACCTTGGCGATAATCATATTTATACCGATGGCGTTGAATCTGTTCGCAGGCCTGGTGGGACCATTCGGCTTTATCGTGCTTATACTTGCCTTTCCCGTCAATGTGGTCATAGCTATCTACGGCTACTGGTACACAGCAGAGTGCATTCGAGATAGTGCAATGGGTGGTCTGCGCGCACCCGAAACATTCAGCGAAACGCCGGGATTTGCCGAACTGTTCTCACGGCTGCTTCTGATATTCGGCTGCCTGGCTGTCTGCATTGCTCCCGCGGGGTTTTATTTTGGCTACACCCGTGCAAACGACCTTCCTCTGCGGATTATCCTGGGATGCGGCCTGTTTATCTACCCTATGATGCTGCTGGCCATCCTGATGTTTGACTCAGCAAGCGCTATGAATCCCCTCCTGATTCTCGCCTCCGTTTTCAGCACGTTCTTTCAGTATTGCGCGCTTGTGGCGGTCTATTTCGGCGCGTCTTACTGCATTGTTCGCGTGATGGCGCTTATACGAACGAGTTCTGTATTATCTGTGCTTGCCGACATTGCCAGCCTGTACCTGATGATGGTGGCCGCGCACCTGCTGGGAAGGTTCTATTACAAGTACCAGGACAAGCTCAACTGGGAGGTCTGACGGCGATTTTCAATCAGGGTTGCTTCCCCAGCCGAATCCGGATGCTCTTAGCGTGAGCATCCAGCCCCTCGGCCTCGGCCAAGCGGACTATATCCTCCGCACTTTCCGTCAGCTTTTTCTTGTCGTACTCGATGATGCTTATCGACTTGACAAAGTCATTGCTCGATAATGCACTGAAGAACCTTGGAGTCATTCCTGTAGGCAAAGTATGGCTTGGGCCAGCCCAATAATCTCCTACAGCTACCGGTGTGTATGGGCCTATGAAGACAGCGCCGGCGTTTCTGATTTGTGCGGCAATCGCTCTGTTTTCGCCTCCACATTGAATTTCCAGATGCTCTGCTGCGAATTCACTGGCGTGCATGACCGCATCCCGCATATTCTCAAAAACGACTACTCTGCTGAAATCAACTAAGCATCTAACAGTTGACTCGGCTCGTGCAAGTCCTTTGACCTGTTTCTTGATCTCACACAGAACGGCTCGTGCAAGTTCCTGTGAATCAGTAAACAACACTGCGCTTCCGGGGTCGTGTTCGGCCTGGCTTAACATATCGGCCGCCACCCACGCCGGATTGGCTTCGTAATTAGCAACTATCAAGACCTCGCTTGGCCCCGCGATTGAATCGATGTCCACAACTCCGAATACTTCCCGTTTTGCCATTTGCACCCAAGCGTTGCCGGGGCCGACTATCTTGTCAACCTTTGTCCTTCCCACCGCGCCGAAAGCCAAAGCAGCTACTCCCTGTACGCCTCCTATCCTGTACACCTCCTCAATCCCCAATTCGCAGCAGGTTGCCAATATCACGGGATGGACGCTTCCCTTGTATCTCGGCGGCGAAACAACGGCAATCTCCTTTACCCCTGCCACTTGCGCAGGAACGGCTGTCATTATCACGGTAGATGGCAGCGGCGCCGATGCCCCCGGCACGCAAATGCCGACACGCTCTATGGGGACGTATCTTATTCCTGTTGAACCAAAGCCCTTGTCATTTCCCACAAAAATCTTTTCTTGGTAGTCCCGTACGTTCTTTATCGCCTTACGAATCGAGCTCAACAGATTCTTGTCGATGGAGTCATGGGCTTCTTCCATCGCCCCTTTTGGAATGCGGAATTCATCCGGACTCAATCTTAGCTTGTCAAACTTCTCTGTGTACTCCGATACTGCTTGAGCGCCGCGTTTTGAAACATCTTCAACTATGTCTCTTACTTTGTCATTATTGTCCTCGTCTCGAAACCAAGTGGCCGCCAGCTTGGATTTAAGAAGCTGTTCTATCTTTTCTTTGAAGGCCGGCTGCTCGTGTGAAATCAGAATTTTGTCGAGGGTTTCTGCCACCGGTATTTCCTTGTCAGTTCACTCGATGTTAATCGAGCATAGGTCCCATTTCAAGGTTGCCGTATGGATTCGGGTCGAGTCCTTTGTTCGCTTCTTTCCACCACGGGTCTATGGCGTTCGGCCATCTCAGGCGGTCAAAGTCGGCATTTTTGTGCTGGCTGGGGTCTCTGTCGTTGTACCCGAGGCACAGGCCCAGCCGGCTGCCGGTCTGCGGTTCGTCAAATGCAGGGCCGAAACCAATGTAGT
>CAYGVZ010000286.1:0-3829 GCA_964353475.1 uncultured Pirellulales bacterium
TGCTCGTGTCATAATCGGTCGATACCGTTTCCGGATTGCAGTTGACCATAATGGATTCATAATCCTCATCCCGCAGCGTAAATGCCGCGTGTACGCAGCAGTAGTCGAACTCAATCCCCTGTCCTATCCGGTTAGGCCCGCCTCCCAAAACCATTATCTTACGCTTTTTGCTTACGCCGACCTTGTCGGGCGCATTGTAGGTCGAGTAATAATATGCGGCCTTTTCTACGCCGCTGACCGGCACGGCATCCCACGCCTCAACAACGCCGAGTCCTTTTCGCTGTTTGCGGATTTTCTCCTCGCTTGTCCCTAATAGTTTTGCAAGATACTTGTCTGCAAAACCATCCTTCTTTGCCTGCACGAGCAGCTTATCCGGTATTGCCTTGCCCTTGTACTTGAGAATCTGCTCTTCAAGCTGCACTAATTCCCGCATCTGCTCGATGAACCAGTGCTTGATTTTCGTCTTCTGGTAAAGCGTCTCGGTGTCGGCGCCTTTGCGAATTGCCTCGTACATAATGAACTGCCGTTCGCTCGTGGGAAAACTGAGCTTGCTGAGCAATTCTTCAAGCGACAGTTTATTGAAGTTCTTCGCAAACCCAAGCCCGTGCCTGCCGATTTCCAGCGAGCGGATGGCCTTATGGAACGCCTCCTTGTACGTCTTGCCTATGCTCATCACCTCGCCGACCGCCCGCATCTGTGTGCCTAATCTGTCCTCGATGCCTTTGAATTTCTCAAACGCCCATCGTGAAAATTTGACCACCACGTAATCACCCGATGGCGTGTATTTCTCCAATGTCCCTTCACGCCAGTATGGAATCTCATCGAGCGTCAGCCCACCGGCTAACATCGAAGAAACAAGCGCTATCGGAAAACCCGTCGCCTTTGAAGCAAGCGCGCTCGACCTGGACGTCCGCGGGTTAATCTCGATGACCACAACCCTGTCCGTCTCCGGGTCGTGTGCAAACTGGATGTTTGTCCCGCCGATGACTTCGATTGCATCAACAATATCATAAGAGTATTTCTGGAGTTTGGCCTGTAACTTCGCATCGATGGTCAGCATCGGCGCCGTGCAGTACGAATCGCCGGTATGAACACCCATCGGGTCAACGTTCTCAATAAAGCAGACCGTGATTTTCTGCCCCTTTGCATCCCGCACCACCTCTAATTCCAGTTCTTCCCAGCCGAGCACCGATTCCTCGACAAGTATCTGGTGCACCAAACTTGCCGACAGTCCCCTCGCTGCAATCGTCCGCAGCTCCTCGACGTTGAATACCGCCCCGCCGCCCGTGCCGCCCATAGTGTAGGCGGGCCGAATGATAACCGGGTAGCCGAGCTTCTCGGCGACTTTCTCTGCCTCTTCAACGCTGTATGCCAGTTCGCTCTTTGGCATATCGATGCCAAGTTTGTTCATCGTTTCCTTGAAGATACCGCGGTCTTCGCCCCTTTCAATCGCGTCAATGTTAACGCCTATGACCTTCACGCCGAATTTGTCTAAGACGCCCTCTTTCGCAAGGGCCGAGGAAAGGTTCAGCCCCGTTTGTCCGCCCAAGTTGGGCAGGATTGCGTCTGGCCGTTCCGCCTCGATGATTTTCGCTAACGTCTCCGTGTTGAGCGGCTCGATGTAGGTTACGTCCGCCATACCGGGGTCAGTCATAATCGTGGCGGGGTTTGAATTGACTAAGACGATTTTGTAGCCGAGCTTGCGAAGCGCCTTGCACGCCTGTGTCCCTGAATAGTCAAACTCGCACGCCTGGCCTATGATGATTGGGCCTGAACCGATAATCATCACCTTCTTGACGTCGGTGCGTCTTGGCATCGGGTTGCCTCCTACGTTTTTTCGGTTACAGTTGGCAGTTCATTGGGTTTGGCGGAGTAACCTATAGCAAATCATCCCCGATGTCAAACAAGAAAAATGCGCCGTTCTATTGCGATGAACAAACCCGAAACCGCGATATTGCGCTGAAAACAAAGATGGGGTTAGATGGGGTCGATTCTGTGATAGGTGGGGGGTAAATCTGCGTTGTTGCGCTAAAAATGCTGGTAGTGGGGGTCAGGTGGGGTCAGATAAGGTCAGATCCTTCGACGGTTCGACTGTGCTCACCGCAGGCTGCGCTACGCTGGTTCGGCTTTGCTCACCACAGGTTGCTCAGGACAGGTGGGGTCGGGGGTACCGGATCTGAGGGGACGCGGCAAACCCGAAATACGAAACCCTAAATCCGAAACAAATCCGTCCCCACGGGACGTCCCTTGCGGGACGAATCACCGAAAGAAAGAAAATTCCAAACGAAGAACATAGAGCAGGGGAAGCGAAATTAACAAATCAGCCGACTTATCCACGAGAACCTACTTACTCTGCTCCGCAACAGGGGACCCCGGCCAAAAACCTGCTGGGGCAAGTTGGCTGTAAATTAGAATACAGGGTGAAAGCAATTAATTCTTCGGGGGGGAGTATGCCGTCAAATACGGTGGGAGTGGTGTTGTAGAGCATTCAGCGGTCATTCGATCGTTCATAACTTAATCCGTAGGATAGGCTTTATTTGCCAAATCCTTATTATGAGAATTCCACCAATTAGTCCACTCAGTTATAAGATTATTTCCTTCTATGTGGGATTCCGCCGACATCGTGCCAATGATAGCTGGGGCGCAGAATTTTTGCAAGATGTGGAAGGCGGTTGTGGTGTGTCAGATGCGGCCAGACGGCCGCAGGGCCTGGCCCCAGACTTTCGTCAGGGAATCACCGAGGTCCTCCCGCATATCTTTGGCCAGCGCAGATAGTTTTCTAACAATGTCCGGGTGCTCGGCGGATAAATCCTGCTTTTCACCAATATCTTGCTGCAGGTCATACAGGGCTACGCCGGTCATGGCTTTCTCATACTGGACGGGGCTTCCGCCACGGCCGCCCGTTTTGCCGGCCATAGAGTTATAGGCGTGCGGGAAATGCAGCTTCCATCTGCCGCTACGGACCGCTTCGAGATTCCAGCCGTTGTAGTAGAAGAACGCCCCGTGCGGACTACTGGCTCCGCGCCGACCTGACATCAGGGGCAATATATCCTTGCCGTCGATTTTGTGGCTGGGCAGCTCCCCACCGGTCAGGCCGGCCGCCGTCGGCAGGATGTCTATAGTGGTCACGACTTCGCTGCATACTATTCCTTCAGGCATTCGGCCCGGCCATCGCATTATACAGGGCACACGCTGGCCCCCATCGAAGCTGGTGCCCTTGCCCTCGCGCAGGGGGCCCGCTGAACCGGCGTGCTCGCCGTAACTTAGCCAAGGGCCGTTGTCCGAGGTGAAGATCACAAGGGTTCTGTAGTCGATATCCAGGCGCTTTAGCGTGGAGAGGATTTGCCCCACGGACCAGTCCATCTCCATTATCACGTCACCGTAGAGTCCTCGCGGCGATTTGCCCCTGAATTTTTCCGAAGCGTGCAAGGGCACATGCGGCATTGAGTGAGGCAGGTAAACAAAGAAGGGTGTGTCTTTGTTCGCTTCAATGAAACTTACTGCGCGTTCGGTGGACCAGCTTGTAAGCTGATTCTGGTCGGGGTCTCGTGCGATTACCTTATCGCCCTCGATGAGAGGCAATGGCAGGTAATCTTTCTCGGTTGGGTTGGAACGAAACATATCATTCGAATAGGGCAAGCCGAAATACTCATCAAAGCCATGATGAGTCGGGAGAAACTTGGGGTAATGCCCGAGATGCCATTTGCCATAGCAGGCCGTTGCATAGCCCCGCTTTCTTAGCATTTCCGCGATTGTGACTTCGCCGTCATTTATCCCGATTTTTGCATCCGGCCCGAGCACATGCGGCAGACCCACTCGCTGCGGATAA
>CAYGVZ010000287.1:0-3825 GCA_964353475.1 uncultured Pirellulales bacterium
GGCTGGTGTTCCACCCGTGCGCCGAGCGCTTGCAGAGCGCGTGCAAGCAATTCGGCGGCGCGCTTCTCATTTGCGGTCGTCGCCCCGCGATGCGGCAAGGCTGCCAGCTCGCGCACGATTGCCATCGTATCGATCCGGAAAGGCTGTGCATGGTCCATACATCGACCTCCCATAAAAAATACCCCTACCCTCTCTCCCTCCTGAACCTTCGGAGGGTTCGCCATCGGTCAGGGACGGGGAATTGAAAGCTCCCCAGCAACCGCCCCCGCAACGCCCTGCATGCCCGAACGCATGCGCAGGCCCGCTTCCGAAAAGGGCGCTCAGGGTCCGCAGCGGTAGAATTCGAGCAGATAGATGCCTGCGCCTTCACCCTGGGCCTTGGTCCAGTCCTTCGCCTTCACGGCCTTCATGAAGGCGACCCGGCACCCATCGGAACTGACGACCGGGTTGTTGGCCTTCTGGTCCGGGGTGTCGGAGAAGTGGGTGAGTCGGCGCACATCCTTGCCGGTGCCGTCGAGGCGGAGCAGGTAGAGGTCGAGATCCATCTCGCCCTCTTTCCCGCTGTGGCGGTCAGACTCGATGAGGGTGAACGTCCCGTCCGGGAAGAGGCCTTCCGCCTCTTCGGTGGCCGGCGACTTGGACTGGTTGATCACCGTACCGCGCGCTAAGTCCAGGGTCAGGGCATCGTAGTTGGGCGTGTAGCGCGAGAAGGTGAGACCGCTATCCCCGGGCAGGAAGTCCTGGGCCTCGATGAGCTGCAGGGACCAGTACACCATTTTCCTGTTGACGATCTTTCCCTGCGGGGTGACCTCGGCGACATACATCCTGCTGTGGCAGAGGTAGGGGTGGTCGAACCATGTCTTGGAATAGGCGATCTTGCGCGATTCCCGGGAGACAGCCACGCCCTCGTAGTGCTCCTCCCCCATCCATGCGGGCGGCGCCGAACGGTCGGCCGGCATCCAGAAGAATCCGGTGCCGAAGTACCTGCTCCTGAAATCGGAGGTGAACTTCTTCGGTCCCAGGAGGAGATAGTCCCCGTCCTTGAGGTAGTGGACGCGCAGGAACCCCTCGTGTGCGAAGTTGCAGGTGATGCACGCCACCTTGCCGGAGGCCACGTCGAGCTCATAGACGTTGCCGAAGTCCTTGTCCAGGAAGGCGATCTTCTTCCCGTCCGGAGACCACGCCGGCCGCTCGCCGAAATCGACGAGGCGGCGGATCATGAAGTGATCGAACGCACCGGACGGGCAGCTTGACCCCTGGTTGAAGGGGAACACCTGCTCCGCGCATGTCGTCTCGCTCAGCGCCAGGTCACGGTAGCTCTCAACGCCGAGCTTGTGCGAGGATGCGAAGGAGCACCCCGCAACGATCGCCGGCAGCACCACCCACCAGATCTTCTTCATCGCGTAACCCTCCCTCTTATGTAATGTTCTCAAGCAGGCGCCTGTACATGAATAAAAAAAGCTCAATCCCCCCCGACCAAACCGGCTTAGGCTTCAGCCAGAAACTCCAGGCAGGCAGGGATGAGCTTGTCCATCTCTTCCATGATGGCATGGGCCGAATGCTCAAAGCTGATCAAGCGGGCGTTTCTTATGGCCTGGGCGAGGATGGGGCCGTTCGCATACGGCAGGAGCGTATCACGCCGGCCGTGGAGGATCAGGGTGGGGGCCGTGATCTGATGAAGCCGCTCGGAGGTGTCAAAGGTGATCAAGGAAGTTACCTGCTGTATATACGCTGCATAGGAGATGGGCTGTTGGAGGAACTGCTGGATCATCAATTCCACGATCACCGGGTTGTTTTCCATGAATTCCGGGGTAACGAGCTGGGAGACGATCTGCCTGGCTCGCTGTTCGGGTGAGATCCTATCGCGTTCCGCCATAAGGAGGTTGAGCACGTCCAGGGAAGGCGGCACCCCCTTTTGTCCTCCACACGTGGTCGAACACAAGATGAGCTTATCTACCTTCTCGGGGTGCTTGAGCGCCAACTCCTGCGCGATCATGCCCCCCATGGAAAGGCCGAAGACGTGCGCCCTGGATATCCCCAGGGCATCCAGCAAGGCGGCGGTGTCATCGGCAAACAGGTGGATCGAGAACTCCTTATCCGAGATCCCGGATCGGCCCGTGCCACGGTTATCGAACACAACGGTCTTGTAGCTCTCCGCAAAGGCGAGGATCAGCCGCGGATCCCACCAGTCAATGTTGGCGCTCATTCCGATGATCATGATGAGCGGGAACCCTGCCCCGTGCATTTCGTAGTACATCCGGATATCCCCTACCTGTTGGGTGGGCATGCTCCCTCCTCTCCATGCGCTGCATGCATGTTAACCATAATGAGAATGGCGACGGATTGCAACAGGCAGAAGAGCTCCCTGCGAAAGAGCTCAGCGCATGCCGCCCGTGAGGATCGGGCATGAATATAAGCTCCCCAGGGAGGTTCACCCGTGCCGAGAAAGGAAATCGCTTTCCATTTTTCGGTAAATATTTACCTCCCTCTTGATACGGCCCCTTCGGAAAGCAGGGAAATACGCGGCTGTGCACAGCCTGTTCGCGTGCATACATTTTGCATATGAGAGGGCATGCGCGCGCTTTCTTTTTGTGCTTTACACGGGCATTGTTTTGTTCTTTTATGGGGGCAGGCAGAACAATGGGCTGGTGTTCCGGCCCGCAATGCTTTACCGGACCCGAGTCCGGAGCGTAGGGAGGGGAATGCCCGAGCACGCGTACGGGGGTAATGTTCGGCAAGATGCGCGCGGCTTGTTTTCCAGGCTGAGCGCGGCAGGCATCCCCGCCGAAGGGAACGTATGAGAAGAGCTCTGGTGCTCATGATGGTGGTGGCAGGCGCACTCCTGTGTATGGGGTGTGCGCCGAAATCTGCCATAACCGCGGATGATATGGTCGCCGCCGATACAATCGTGGTCACGTGGAATTGGCCGGGCGGGCTAGCGCATCCGACGAGCTACAGACTCTTACGGGCAGCGAGTCCGCTCCCCGATGATCCCGGATGGTCAAACCCGCCGGTGTACGCCGGATCGGACACCACCTACATTGACACGCACGTGAGTGCCGGCAAAGCCTATTTCTACAAGGTGCAGTCCTTTGACGGCACCCAAGCCGGAGCCGTAAGCTGGCCCGAGGGCGGGTCGACCATCGGCATCTTGAAAAACCCGGCCCGCATGATGCCTTTCCTCGCTACCACGGAGCGGGCCGAGAATTGCATCCATACATATATTGAAAAGGTGCACCCCCATCCGGAAGCAAACTTGCCGATCGATGAAACGCGCACGGGTTCGGGCGGGGGGACGCTGCGCCTGCAGATGTACTTCGATGCATCCACGGGGCTGGATGCAGCGGCCATTTTTACCTTCTCCCGCTACACCGATACATGCACGAACGGGCTCACCATCGTTCAGGGCTGGCAGTATGCGCCGGTGGATGTCGTGCATTATAACGGCTTCCTGCGCGGCTGGTGCGAGTATCCCACGGGATGGCAGGCCTCCTATCTCGACGTGAAAAACAGGCACGCCTCCGGCGGACACTGGTATATCAACGACGGCACAGTTACGGCCTACGTCGACTACGCCTCTTTCCCGTGGCAGGGCTGTAAAGCGTGCATCTCGAACTTCTGTTGCCCCTGAGGAGACAGCGGAGAGCGAGGGACGAGAGTGGAAACATATTTCACATTAACGGCAAACATTTACCGTACGAGCGGTGCGACCCTGTGCGTGGGGTATATAACCAGTTGAAATTACAGATACTCTTTTTTGCATACATCTTGCATTGCAGAGGGCGTGTGCTTTGTCTTTTTTTCTACTTTACAGATGCTTTTTTT
>CAYGVZ010000288.1:0-3786 GCA_964353475.1 uncultured Pirellulales bacterium
ATAGAAGGTTCCGCCTGCCACCTTGTCGGCGGCTACTGCCTCGTCGCCGGGACCCCAGCCAGTACTCATTGGCGTGCCCAAGCTGGTTGGCCCGCCCCAAGAGTTGCCGCGGTTCGTGGTGTACCAGACCTTGTTGTTGGCCCCATTGAACCAGATGATATTGTTGGGGTCGGTAGCGGATACGCCGACGCCGCGCGGCACTTCCTGCTTATCGGAGGGGAACTGCGAGAATCGGATCCACGTCTGGCCGCCGTTGGTGGAGTAGCCGCTCTGGTTATGGTTCTGCATCTCCGAGATTGTGGCGATAAATAAAGGATTGCTGCCGCAGTTGTCTAAAGACCACGCGCCGGAGAAGATGACCGCCATCTGCTGGGCGTTGTACTGGTCGGGGTTGGTGTGGTAATGGACGTTGATATCCATTTTCGCCGTGACTGGTTTGCCGCTTACGGGGCAGAGGACGTCTTTTGAACATGTGTCCTCGATACCTCGGCTGACCGAGAACCACGTGATTGTGCCATCGTTTAAATCGCTGGTGCGCCACATTCCGAATCCTTCGGCGAACCACATCGTGTTGGGCACGGTCGGGTCGAATAATATCTCGCCTATGCTCATCCAGCTCGAGCCGAGGTAGTAGGTGTTCTGCCAGGTTATGTCGGACGAAGTGGACCTGCTGATTCTGGTCCAGCTTGCGCCTTGATTGAGCGAGCGCCAGAAGTATCCTGCGCCGCCTGCTGTGGTGAAGAGCCGCTGTGAATTGAAGGGGTCAACAGCGATATCGCTCCAGCCCTGAGCTTCCGGGGTGATATTGGTCCATGTCCCTGCTAAGTATTTCCATATCTGCTGGTCGCTCTCGTATGCCACGTAATAGGTTCCATCGGGTCCTATCTCGGCATCGCAAGGCCGGAGGCCCGTACCAGGCCCTGCGCCATTGATTCGAGACCAGATGCCGCCGGCGTCGGAAGTGCGATAGACGCCCTCCTGCCAGACGGTGACATATATCACCAGCGTCCTGCCGCCGCTGGTGCCGGAGTTCGGGTCGAACACCACGGTGTTGACGCCATGTTTAGCCCCGCCGACAGGGACCTGGCTTGTGGAGACCTGCGACCAGCTACTGCCCCCGTTGGTGGTTACCCACAGCCCGTTATTGTCCGAAGCGTAGTAAACAACGTCCCGGTTTGCGGGGTCAACACCGAGCCGTTCGCCTTCCTGCCTGCCCACCCCATTGGGCTGCATTTCAACATCCAAGGTGGTACTTGTCTTGACCCAGGAATCCCCCCGATTTGTACTTTTATAAACGTTGCGTTTGAATGCCATGTAAGCGACGTTGGGGTCGTTCGGAGCGCCTACAATGCTGTCAACGCCTTCGTAATTGCCGTAGTAGCCCCCCGCGGGCATTGGCATGCTGTTTGACGTGACGACGTTCTTCCATTCGCCGACGGCCGGCTGCCAGCGGTATGCACCGCCCACGTCGGAACGACAATAGACCAGGTTTGGCTCAGTCGGGTGTGCCCACACGCCGCAGTCCCAGCCGCCGCCGCCTATCTTGAGGGGTTTCCACTCATACTGGCCGGTCAGGTCCGTGTAGCCCTCTGCAGTTGCTTGCCAGCCGGCTGCCATCACTGCCATCAGACCCGCGAACAACAAATACGCAAACCTTTTAGTCATCGTGCATATCCTTAATCGCCCTGTTTGTGCAGCGATAATCAGTTTCTACGGAATCTGTGCTAAAACTCCGCGACGCACACTTTCGTCACTACGTATGCATCCGTCCTTTATCTTTCACTTCTGGCTTCTCGTCTCTTCTGGTCTTTGTGTCGGATTGACGCAACTGCGGGGATGTGTCTGGTGCACAGTTCCATCACAACTCCTCCAACGAGCTTTCTCGCGGAGGTAATACAAGCCCAATGTACCAAGACAGTGTTAAAATTGCGTAAGTAACGCACCCGCCTGTCTTATGGCAGGACATAGGACTACCTCCACATTATAGCATATTAGGCCCATAATTACAAACACATCGCGCCCCCATAACTGCCCCAGGGATTGCGAATCGGCCTGGCTTGTTTCCCGTCAGGAGAAGTGGCTCAGGTTAAGGGCCTGGATAATGACCGTTTGGTTCTGCAATTCCGGGGTATAAGCCAGCATTGGATTGAAAGCTATTCTTCTGAAAGTTGCTTCAGCATCTTACTGTCAAGCAGTACAAGCTGCTGGAGGACCAAGCCATAGTGGCTGCCGGGGGGATTCTCGCGTATTTTCCGGTTGTTCCAGTCAGTTGCGAAATTGGCAGAATAGCACAGCCACGCTGTCCGCCCGTCCCTGCTGATGAATTTCGACGGAAAATTCAGGAAGTACCCCTGCTCGCCGAACTCCTTCATATAGAAAGCCAGCTTGTAGGGCCCCGTTATCTTATCGGCTTCGAGCACGTATGAGTTCATCTTTGCACACGTGGGCCAGCCGTCTGTAACGCACATCAGGTACTTCTTCAACGGCGCATTGTATGTCACGGTCACACAGCCCATATTGTTGTTCCACTCCACCAGCGGCTTGAGGTCCCCGAAATCCCGCGACCAGACGGCCTTGCCGTCGTGGTCGTATCCCGCAAAGTACTCATACTTCGACTCATCGTTGATGTTCTCTATAGTCGGTGCCACCCTGCACATATATACCTGGTCGCCGCTTATCCAGCTCAGGTTCGCCATACGAGGCCTGGGGTCATTGGCCTCTGCTCCCATCCCGACAAGGTAGGCCTTGCCGTCCGGGCTATGCTCCATGTTCTTTCCGAAATCTACAAAGTGGGGAGCACCAATCTTCACCGGCCCCATGAACTCAGCGGGTTCCGGGAAGAGTGGTTTTTCCGGCGTGTGGGGCGATGGTATCCACGTCTTGCCATAGTCGGTTGAGATTCTAAAACCCGGCACAGGCCCAAGCACAGGCCAGTTCCACGCGAAACCGTTTGCATCTTTCGTAATACCGTGCGGCGCAAGACAATACGTGGCGTAATACCACACGCCGTTGTAAACCAGCGACCCACAAGGATACCGCCCTCCGTATGGATACGGGTCAGCAGGTTCGACCCCAAGAGAGACCAGCTTCAATTTGGCCGGGTCGTCGCCGGTCATCACGGCCTGGCCTGTCGTCGCCTGACGCTTCGTCGTGTTGTCCGGTTCGTAACCATCTGAGCTGGAACGGACTCGCTGGCCTCTGGCATCTCGCCACTCGCCATCCGTCCAGGGCGAGTAGAGATTCCCGTCCGCCGCCCACGATGGGTACCATGTGTCGGCAACACGGTAGTTGCTGCACCGCCCGGTGAACACAATCCCCACGATATCATCGGACTGCTCGAGTGGACAATCCGCAGGCGGCTCACTCGGCCAGACCATTATCTTCGGTGATTCCGAAATCACTTTCTGTGTCTCGGTAACGCACGACGAACACACCAACACCGCAATACTTAGCATCCACAGGCCCAGCATGCCTGTTGTTATATGCTTCTTGCCTCTCATTTCTGAGCACTCCAGAACCTTTCAATCTCTTCCAGTGTCTTGCCCTTGGTCTCCGGCAGCATCGCTGCAACGAAAAGCACTGTCACCACACAGAACACACCGTAAACCCGGAAATCCGGGGACGACGGGGGAAATCCGGGGGAAATCCGGGGACAGCTACCGTTGGGGAAATCCGGGGACAGCTACCGTTTGTTATTCTCCAGTTTAACATTTTATTTTCTTCTCTCGCGGCCTGCCAATCCTGAGCAAGCGTAGCGCAGCCTGCGGTGAGCACATTTATCCTGAG
>CAYGVZ010000289.1:0-3775 GCA_964353475.1 uncultured Pirellulales bacterium
ACAGTATCTACGATTGGGGTCTTTCATATGCCGTATTGGGAACACAAGCGTAGCACGATAATGCTCCTGCCAATGAGCCCTCGAACATCGAAAATCTTTCGGATGAGCCCAGAGATCCCCACAATGAAAGCACTTTAACAGCGGCCACCGGTAAATCCCATCAGATTCAGCGAGCAGCGCCGACCACACACTGTTATCCGCTGCTGAATGCGCATCGAAAGTCTTTGGGTCAATCTGACGGGACCCAAATGGCTCAGATCTAGCGACGGTAACAACCTCGTGGGCGTGCTGTGTGCAGTGGCTAGACAAGAACCCCTTCAAGCAGCAGTGTAACTTCTCGGCAGGAAGTTCCATGAGAATTCCGATCATATTCCGCATCGCGGTGCATGCCTCGATGGCAGCTTGCCCGCCTTCCAACCACTGCTGTTGCATCACAGCAGCCGAAAGATTCCTCATCCTGTGGATCACTTCCTCATGAAAAGCCCTTAACATTCCGAAACAGGCGCGGGCTTTGAGTTGGGAGAGTAACACCCTCCCTCCCGGAATCACCCTGAGACGCTTCGCACACCAGACACCCACCTTGAGGGGCAACGAGCATTCCACGTTTTGTTGTCTCCACACAACAAGCAACAACTATCAATATACCGTAGACTGCCCGATGCCACAAGGGAATATTCTCCAACAAAAATAGCCGAGAAGGTTTTCCCCAAGCACTGAGGATTACTAACGGCTTGTTCTGCTCTACGGAAGGAGTAGACCAATAAAGGATATCCGTGCACTACGCCGAGGCCTTTCTGTTTTCCTGGCAGAATTTGCCCATAAGCATCATAGCGCGGTTCATCGCCTCGGCAGAGCCATCCATCTTTGCGTAGGCATCGACCAGTTCCATCAAATCGGGGTCGGGTTCGACCGTGCCGTAATGGTGGGCGACGTTGATAATGGCAGCGTCAAGGCCGTACTCCATCGCCTTTGCCAGATACGCACGGCAGACACCGATTCGCCTGCCGGGCAGGTCGCGGACGCAGTTACTGATGCCTAATGAGCAGTGTACCCCTTTGAAGGCGGGGTCGGACTTGATTTTCTTTATCGTCTCGAACGTGCGATAGGTATAGCCGGGAACATTCGGCTCCATCGGCATATCTATCGCAAGCGGGAAGACGGTCGAATCGAAGTAAATCTGCTCCGATTTAAAGCCGTACTTGCCAATCGCCGCATCGAGAATGCGCTTCGCCAGCGAATGTAACTCGTTCACCGAGTGCGAGCCGCCGGGACCTGTCGCCCTTTCCTCGCTGACTAACAGGCCGACAAATGCAAAGTCATACTCCTTCTTCAAAGGCAGGAGTTGCTCCACCGTATAGACCTTGACGGAATTGACTAACGGCTGGTGCACCTTATCGCTTGTGTTGTACCACTCTTTGAGACCTTCGGCTAAGATATCGCTGCTGCTGCTATCGACGCAGACGGGGACGCCGCCGCCCCATTTGCGAACCATTTTGACGTACTGACGCATCATACCGACTGCCCGCTGCGGGTCGTCTTCCGCAAAGACATCGAGATTGACGGCGATGTAGTCGGCGTCATCGGCCGCCTGCGATTCAATCAGCGCCCTGATGTAATTCAAAGGCCCGCTTTCTCTGGAATACGCATCCGGGCCGAGCGCATCAAGCTCTTTCATTATTCGACCCGTCTTGGGAATGGATGCGTGAATCGATTCACCGACCGAAATCACCGGCTTTTTCATAGTGTGGTCTTTCCCAAAAAGGTAGTTGAGGATTGAAGATGTATGTTCGAGCGCCGGCTTTCGCGGCTTGTTCATCGTCGCTCTCAATTTCTCAATGCCGCCCGCCTCCGCCTCCGCCGCCGCTGCCTGGTAAATCAGTTCGCCGATACAAACTCGCTCTAACTCGTTGGCGCACTTGCCCTCGACCGTAGCATCGCCGCAGGGTGCATTTGCCAGGCCTTTTTCACAGCCGCCGACCGTGCACAGCGCAAAATTCTCCGGCAGGTAGCAATCGCCGCACTCCTCGCAATCGAAGAGCAGATACTTGAGGGCCTTTTCAGAGGCGTTGAATAAACTGTAAACGGCGCCGGAACCTTTTTGTGTCCCAAGCGCAGCCATAATTTTCTTGAAGGTGCGGAAGCCCTTGTAGTCGGGGTCGAGTATGGCCCGGTGCATAAAGTCGAAGAACTTCTGCTTGAATTTCCGGCAAGGCCGTGACAGGGCGACTTTCCTGCCTGCCCGGTCATATAGATAGAATGCATCTTTGGCGGGCCAGCAGAGATTGTCTTTGAACCGTTCCCAGTCCGTTCCTATTTCAGCCGCCCTCTGCAAAATCCTCGTGAACATCTCGAAATTCGGTACGCCCCCGATATCAACGCCCGCCGCACCAATCGACTTATACATTGCGACCTGCTGGCTGGCCCTTTCGATGTGGTCGTCAACCGTCTCGGAGCCGACCTTTGCGAATAGCTCGTCGCTGACAAAACAGCCGGGCAGTTTCCCGCTGTGCATCAGGCGAGGCGCCGGCGTAATCGTGCTGAGCAGATAGACGTTGCCGATGATGGGGACATCGAGTTTGTTTTCTTCAGCGTACCTGATAAGCTCCAGCGACTTTCGCCAGTCCCAGCCGACCTGCGTGATAAAGAATCCCGCACCGGCGGCAATTTTTTTCTCCATCTTGTAGTACTGCTGCATCTGGGATGATTCGGTATATTTGAAGGGCGAGACAGCCGCGCCCGCGAAAAAGGGCCGAATCCCGGCAAGCTGTTCGGGTTTGGCCTTGATGTAGGCGTCGTTGTTCAGCCCTCGAATCAGGGCGAGCAACCCGACCGAGTCAATTTCAAATACCCCCTTGGCCTGCAGCGGTTTATCGCCTGTCAGCGCCAGCAAGCTCTCGATTCCGCCCTTTTTGTAGCCCATCAGGGAACTTGCTATCGCATCGACGTTGTGGTCCTTGCAGGATATATGCGGAATGACATCGAGGTCGCCAAGCAGGCCCCTGGCCGTCAGATAATTCAGCACGTCGCCGGGCGCTATGTTGGCGACCCCGCCGGGACTTTGCGGCAAAGTGACGCCGACAAAATCAAATCGTTCCGGGATTGCGCCTGCCCCGGCATTGCCGTACGCTTTGAGGAATTTCTCAATCGGCCCGTAATCGAAACCAGGTCCGCCGGTCAATTCTGCGACAACCACGAAACGCGATTTATCAGCCAGTCCTTCTTTCAGCCGTTTCTGACTCATTGTCAATCTGTCTCCATACGTTTTTGACGCATAGCGTATAACCAAAAAACCGCAGAACTGAAAGACAAAAACTGAAAAACCATCACAAGAGCAGGAAGATTACAGTTTTCTACAAGATTCAGCGGCTTTGCTTTACTACAGGTATTCGCCTTTCGCGCGCAGTTGCCTCAGAGGAACGCCCCCAGCGACAAAACCCGGCTGTGGATAACTTGTTGATAACTTCAAAGTCCTGCTTTTGCCTGCACTTATGGCAGTATCTCCCGACAATCAACACAGGCATCCCTGAGGTTGGCACGATATTTGCCATCCCGCCTCTCCTTGCTGTAAGTGTCTGCAAACAATGGCTTTACGCTTCCGCCCGAAACAGAAATTAGCAAGCGCCTCCACCGCATTCGCACGCTGTCAGTACCGGCCGGGGTATTACCCAGCGGCATTAGGGGATATGGGGGCGTATTAACCGCTTAGTGGATAATGTATATCAGAACCGGATAAAAAGATGGGGACATAAAATCACCCTGACGGCCGGATTTAAGA
>CAYGVZ010000290.1:0-3765 GCA_964353475.1 uncultured Pirellulales bacterium
AGGCAGCACAGGGCGACATCAGCGAGCCGGGCGAGTTTGTCCATATCGAGCGGCTCGACATCAAGCTCACATCGACCTTTGAATCTGCCAAAAATGTCTGAGACCCTGCCGCACTCTTCCGGCAGTGCGCTAAGATAGGTCAGTTGCGCCTGGCCGTGGTGCAGCAGTATCTCAATTGATTCGGCGCCCGTATAACCGCTGGCGCCAATTATCGCTACTCGAACCATATATGCTCCTCAGTAAATCAAGATACAAAAATAGCCGTCGAGATTCTTCTCGACGGCTATTGTAATGACCACACAACTGTTTTGCAATTTACCGTTTGGAGAACTGGTATCTCTTTCGTGCGCCCGACTGGCCCGGCTTTTTCCTTTCGACCATTCGGGGGTCGCGTGTCAGATAGCCGCCGTCGCGCAGGGCCTGCAGCACAGACGGGTCATAACTTTTCAAAGCCCTTGCGATGCCGAGGACGGTTGCGCCGGTTTGCCCCGTTATCCCGCCGCCGCGGACGTTGACGAATATGTCAAACGCCTTTTCAGCGTTGACGGCGCGGAGCGGCGCGAGGATGGCGTTTCTCTCGTCTTCGAGCTTGAAGTACAGGGCCAGCTCTTTCTTGTTTATCGTGAGTTTACCCTCGCCGGGTTTCATTCTGACGCGGGCAACGGCGGTTTTGCGCCTGCCTGTTCCACACCAGCAGCCGCCCTTATCGGGCGCTGACTTTGGCGCCAGCGGTGCGGGCGCCGGGGTTGTTACGGTTGCGGTTTCCTCGGTCTTTGCCATATATCACTTTCTTTATAACTGCAATTTCTCGGGTTTTTGTGCCGTATGGTCGTGTTTGTCGCCGCGAAAGATTTTCAGGCGCTTGAGCATATAAGCCGTGAGCTTGTTTTGGCAGAGCATCCTGCGAACAGCCAGCTCAATCACCCTTTCCGGCTTCCTTGCCATCATCTCGCCAAAGCTGACATACTTGTGGCCGCCGGGGTGGTACGTGTAGTAGTCATACTCAAGCTGTTCCGCCTTCTTGCCGGTAACTCTGATCTTGTCGGCATTGATGACAATGACGAAATCACCGCAGTCGGCGTGGGGAGTATAGGTGGGCTTGGTCTTGCCCATCAGTATTGGGGCGATCTTGGCCGCCATTCTGCCCAAAACCAGCCCATCGGCGTCAACCAGCCACCATTTCCGCTGCACATCCTGCATTTTTGCTAAAAATGTCTTCATACAAACTCCTAAGTCCTGTTAAAGCCCCTTATTTTAGCGAATATGCCAGATATGTCAAACCCTGAAACGAAGGAATTTCAGGAATTTTTGCCCTCCCAGGTAAAGACCCCGCAATGCCCCCAAAATGGGGTTCACCCAAAAAAACCGCCTTGGGATGGCTTACGCAGCACCGCGTTGAAAAACGGCGGTTTTGTTTTACGCAGTTGTGCTCTTCTGGTATAATTATCAAATAGATATGGTCGAATTTCCAAACGTACAGAGAACCGCTTTTACAGTAGCATCGCTTCTGGACGGCTCGGATGAGAAGTCATTCTGGCTGTCGAAGACGCCATACGAGCGCCTGGAAGCTGTTGAGCTGATGCGACAAATCATTTATGGCTACGACCCGTCTGCCTGCCGACTTCAAAGAGTTCTTGAGATTACTCAACGTTCATCGGGTTGAGTATCTGCTTATCGGTGGATACGCGGTTGGTTACTACGGCTACCCGCGGGCTACCGCTGATATGGATATCTGGATTGCTATACAGCCGGCCAACGCCCGGAAGGTGGTCGCCGTCCTCAAGGAGTTTGGCTTCGACCTTCCTGATTTGTCTGCCGAGATGTTTCTTACCGAATGGCAGATTATACGTATGGGCGTGCCGCCCGTCAGAATAGAAATCGCCACGACAATCTCAGGCGTCAACTTCCGCGAATGTTACGATGAAAAGGTCGTGGATGAACTGGACGGGGTCAAGGTGAATTTGGTCAGCTTGAAGCACCTCAAGGCCAACAAGAAGGCCGCGGGCAGACACCAGGACCTCGCTGACATCGAGAACCTCCCATAGGCAATATGCACCGGCGCCCGCGTCACTGGCCCAGGGCGGATATGATGCTGACCGCGTTGAAAAGCGAGTGAATAAAGATCGGGCGAAAGAGTGAGCCGCTTTTTTCATAAGCGTACCCCAGGGATATTGCCAGGATTAACAGTGCAGGCCAGTGCTGCGGGTTGTAATGAAAGGTTGCAAAGACGACCGAGGTCAGGAGAATTGCCAGCCAGGCGGTGCTGCCGGGGCGTGCAGAGACGCCTCTTACTTCAAGAGCCAGGTCTAATGCAGAACGTATCATCGTCTGGAACAACCCGCGGAACAACAACTCCTCAAAAACCGGCACCAGAAATACCGCGTTGAGAATGATTATTATACGCACCAGCAGTTCAGGATGCTCGGTAATCTGCTTCAGCTCTATATGCTGCTCCATCTGAAAATCAGGCCCGATTAACATTTTGCCTGCTTCCATCGTTACTAGAATTGCGGCGACAATCAGCGGATAAACAGCCAAGAGATTGACCAGGGCTGCGCGGAAATCCCGACCAATCGACCTCGCGTCAAGCCCAAAGCCCCTCAGTCGGCGGGCAAAAGTTGCGTTAGCCACGAGCAATGCTGCGACCATTGCGGGAATTACCCCGATGACCAGTATCGCGTTGTCGAGCAAAACGCCTTGCCATTGTCCAGGGTTGCCGGGCAGTATGGCTTTAAGGCGAAAACCCAGCCAGGTTACTGCAAACCACAGACACAAGGGGACAAGAAGCAGCAGCGGCGACATATTGTTTCGCCTTGCCGGCGAATCAACCAGCGCGTTTCTACCCAGAGACGTCTTCAACAGCCAGCGGGCAAAAATCAGCACGCCCGAAACGCACAGAACCAAATCCGGGATGCTCACTTCCTGCAGGAACTGCTTGATTGTCTCAGCGCCCATTAAAATCTGCTCTCTTTCCTCGCCGCACGCTCGAACCGGCTTGCAAGTCGCACCGTCTTGTATTAAATTGACCGTGATTTTTCAAGGAAAATGGATTATGGACGTATTTCGCATCGAAGGACCGACGAAACTTAGCGGCAGCATCACGGTGAACGGCTCGAAGAACGCGGCGCTACCGATTATGGCTGCCGCGATTCTGGCCCCCGGACGGACAATCCTTAAATCGACCCCGCAACTGTCGGACATCGCTGTATGCGGCCAGTTGCTTTCCTCTCTCGGCTGCAAGGTGGAGCGAGCGGCCAACGGCGACCTGTCGATTGATTCGACCGTTATCGACAACCCAGTCGGCGAGTACGACATTGTTCGCAAGATGAGGGCGGGCATTTGTATCCTTGGACCGCTGCTTGCCCGCTGCGGCAAGGCAAGCGTTTCTATGCCCGGCGGCTGCGCAATCGGCTATCGACCCGTCGATATTCACCTTCGCGGCCTGCGCGAGCTGGGCGCAAAGATTCGTCTGGAGAACGGCTATATCGTGGCCGAGGCGCCACAGGGATTGAAGGGTGCAGAGATTTTCTTAGGCGGGGCATTCGGCTCAACCGTCCTGGGCACCGCAAACGTGATGTCGGCGGCGGTCCTGGCGAAAGGCGACACCGTAATCGAATCAGCCGCCTGCGAACCCGAAGTCGTTGACCTGGCAAACTGTCTTAATAAAATGGGCGCCAAGATATCCGGTATCGGCTCGCCGCGGCTGGTCATCAAAGGCGTCAAGCAGCTCCATCCGGTCGAACACACCGTCATCCCCGACCGAAT
>CAYGVZ010000291.1:0-3759 GCA_964353475.1 uncultured Pirellulales bacterium
GATTTTAGGGGTGCTTTGGCGTGGGGCGAGAACATAACCACTGGCCGAGCCGCCAGCGAGCAACACGGCAAATAATGCAAAAAACGCGTCTTTCACCACCCTCAGTCCCATCGTCATAAGACCCGGCTCAGCAGGTAACTCCAACAGAGTCGGCTTTGCAAACATTCATTATAGGCAAAATGAGCAGCAAAATCAAGCCCCGCCGCTTCCACTGACTCGCCAAAGGTTGCAGGATGCCGCCAACGCCGCAGTTTATGGGTCTTAGCCGGCGGGATTAACTCCAGATGCCCCGCATAAAAATTGAAGCGCCGCCTGATAATGTTGTTCCACCCATCCCACAAGAAACGGCTTCGGTGTTGACAACGGGCTGCACTATTATTACCTTTGCCGAACCGGCCGGTTTCGGCAGGCAGTCGGGCATTGGAGTTCAGTAATGTTGCTATACAGCAAATTCTAAGGAGCGAAGAAATGCAAGTCGGTATGAACAGGCGCACGTTTCTCGGCACAACGACGGCAGGGGCTGTGTCGATGATTGCCGGTCGGGGTATATTCTACGGGACACTGTTGGCTGCGGAAGGCGGGGACCCGCCGAAAGGCGAGGTTTCGGCAAGGGCGGACTGGCCGCCAAAGATGCCTCCGGTGAACATCTATACCATATACGCCGGGACGTCGCCGGCATGGCCAAAGCCGGACCTCAATCTCCAGGGGGAGATGTCCCGACTCAACAAGAAACTGGACGAAGTCGAGCGCAAGGTCGGAGACGTCAAGTTTGTGGGCAGAGAGCTTGTGCGTTTTGTGCCGGCGGACCCGAAGAAATTGGCGGAAAAACTGGCGCAGGCCGATGGGGTCTTGGTGTTCAATCTGACAACGATCGTGCAGGACATATTGCAGCCGATAATCCAGGCCGACCGGCCGACGGTGATATTTTCGCAGCCCTACAGCGGGCACGACTGGTCGTGGCTGTGCACGCTGCCGGGCAAGGGCCGCAAGGTTGTTCTGCTTGCGACCAGCGACTTCAATGACCTTGCCGAAGCGGCGAGAGTTATGCGGGCGCCGGCCCGGCTTGCAAGAACACGGCTGGTTTGCGTCAGCGGCAGCCCGGTGGGCGCCGATACAATCAAGAACATCAAGGACAAAACCGGCGTCGAGGTTGTTTCGGTTACGGCGCAGGAGCTAAACAAGGCGTATGACCAGGTGGACTCTGCCGTTGCGGAGGCACAGGCGGACAAGTGGATTCGCAAGGCGATAAAGGTTGTCGAGCCGACGCGCGATGAGATAGTCAAGTCATCGAAATTATACCTGGCGATGAAAGCGGTAATGCAGCAGCAACAGGCACGGGCGATTACCGTCGATTGTCTTGGTTTATTCGGACAGAAGGTGCTGCCTGCTTATCCCTGCCTGGGTTTCTGTCAGTTGAACGACATGGGTCTGGTGGGCGCGTGCGAGGCGGATATTGATTCGACTCTTACGATGCTTATGTTCGGCTACGCATTCGGCGTGCCGGGCTTTATCAGCGACCCGGTTTTCGACACCTCAACCAACACGGTAATTCACGCTCACTGCGTATGCCCGACGAAGATGGATGGGCCTGCAGGTCCGAGCTGTCCCTACATAATTCGCAACCACCTCGAGGACTACAAGGGGGCGGTTCTGCAGGTCAAACACCGCAAGGGCCAGCCGATTACCTGTGCAAAACTGGTCAATAACGACACGATTGTCATATCCACCGGCAAGATAACGGGCAGTCCCGATGTTGACCGCGGCTGCAGGACGAAGATGGCTACGAAGGTTGCGGACGCCCGCAAGATGTTAGACAACTGGGGCGGCGGGGTGGTAAAGGGTGGAATCCGCGACACGCTGCACCGAGTGGTTTTCTACGGCAATCATATCGACGACGTCCGCCGTCTTGCGGTCCTGATGGGCCTGAAAGTCGTCGAAGAGGTCTGAGAAGCGAACAGGCGTTGCATCGCGTGCACAGCACAAGCCGGCTTAACACAAGAGCCGAAGAGAGTCCACGTGATTCAATATAACGTCGTAGTTGTGATAGGGCTGAACCTGCTTTCGCTGGCGGCGGCGAAGAACACCGCCGGTCTGGAGCGGTCTGCGGATAATTTCGGCCCCTTTCCGCTGGAGGTTTGCGAAGAGAACTCCCTGCTTGCCCGCTGGGAGAATAAGCAGGTTCACAAGTCGCAGGTTATCGATGATATGGAAGGCGACGCTAACTGGGTAACCTCCGGCATCGGACAGATGAGCTACACTGAAGAACGCTCCAAAGACGGGAGGCGATCGCTGCGCTTTCGCACTTCAATGCGCGACGAGGAGCACTATCGCAAACATCGCAGCAACTGGGGTTCGTTCGACGGCAGCCAGGGCGGCGATACATCAATGCAATTGCGGTTTGATAAGCCGCAGGACTGGTCGGACTATAACCGCATTTCGCTGTGGGTCTATGTGCATCCGACGTCGATGCAGACGTACTGCTTTTATATGAGAATAGGGTGCGAAGGTGCGCCGAATAACGCGACTTCGCCGAGGCCGTCGCATTTCGTACAGGACCTTAAGCCGGGCGGCTGGAACCACGTCCTCTGGGAAATTCCACATTTGAAGCGAGACAAGGTTGCGACCTTCACTATTGGGATGCTGCTTCGCGGTCACGACCCGGAGGACGAGGGGATTGTGACTTATGATTTCGACCGCCTTGAGGTGCAGCGTGTGGACGCCGATATGTATGAGGGGTGGGAAGTTGCGCCGGGAAAGTTCGCGTTCTGTCACGCTGGTTACAGGCCCGGCGACCAGAAGATTGCTCTTGCCGGTGACGGGGCCGGGGACAAGTTTGAACTTATCGATGTTTCCGGCAAGATAGTATTTGCCGGGGACGTCCGGGTTATCAAAAACCGCCGGGGTCAGTTTCGGGTAATTGACTTTTCGGATTGGCGCAAGCCGGGTACATACAGAATTAGATGCGGTTCTCTGCAATCGCGCGAGTTTCGCATCGGTGAAGATGTCTGGGAGCAGCCGATTCTCAAGGCGGTCAACTTTCACTTTTGCGAGCGTTGCGGCTACGCTGTGCCGGGGATACATCGCGTCTGTCATCAGGACTGGCAGGGATTCCGGGGCGACGTGAAAAAGGCAATCAACGGCGGGTGGCACGATGCGGGAGACCTTTCACAGGGCTTCTGGCGGACGGCGATGTCAACTTACGCGATGCTTCGGCTAATTGATGACCTGCGCGAGGGCCGCGGCGGCAGCGAACTTGAGAAACGACTGATAGATGAGGCGGTCTGGGGTCTGAAGTGGCTGCTGAAGACCCGTTTCGGCAACGGGTACCACCTAAGCTGGAGCACGATGCGAATCTACACCGACAACAAGATCGGGACGGTGGACGATATCTTATCCCCGGCGAGGAATGTGCCGTGGGAGAACTTTCTTGCCGCTGCGGTCCAGTGTGAGGCAAGTCGATTGCTCGCTAAGTCACATCGTGAGCTTGCAAATCAATCACTGACGGCGGCAGTTGAGGATTGGCAGGCGGCGGTCGCGTCGCGCAAGGATGCCAATGAGGCAGAGGACGCTGATGGAACCTGGTGGGGCGAGGCGGAATACCTCGAGGCGGCCTGGGGAGCAACATCATCGGTAATGCTCTTTCGAAAAACCGGCGACAGCAAATATGCAGAACACGCCGTTCGGTTCGGTCGGCTGCTGCTGAGGTGCCAGGAGCAGCGTTTTGTGGATGGAATTCCGATAACGGGATATTTTTATCGC
>CAYGVZ010000292.1:0-3743 GCA_964353475.1 uncultured Pirellulales bacterium
ATCCGATTCCATCATCACCGACCTCAGCCAATCCAGGTACTTCGACGTCTTATCCTCGGACCGGCTGTTCAGCATCGTGAGAAAACTGGACCTCCTCGAGGCGGCCAATTACGCGACAGAGGACCTTAGGGAAGTCGCGGCCGAAGGGGGCGTAAATTATATCCTCATGGGAAGCCTGTCCCGGGCGGGCGAAACCTTCCGGATCGATTACCTCATCCAGGAAATCGGCACCGGGAGAAACAGGGGATCAAGTCGAGTCGAGGGGCAGGGAGAAGCGAGCATCTTCTCCATGGTCGATGAGATCACCAAAAAGATCAAGCAGGAGTTCAACCTATCCCGGGAGCAGATCGCCGGCGATATCGACCGGGAAATCAGGACCATCACCACCCGCTCAGTTGAGGCTTATAAATATTACACCCAGGGAAGGCAGCTCTACAATGCCGGGGATTACCGGAAAAGCATCCCGTTCATGGAGAGAGCGGTGGCCGACGACCCCGAATTCGCCATGGCCTACAGATCGATGTCAGTCGCCTATTACAATCTATCCATGGAAGCCAAAAGATATGAGGCTATGAGAAAGGCCTTCGAACTGAGAGACCGCCTTTCAGACAGGGAGAGATACACCATCGCAGGCGATTTTTTCCGCGGGTCACAGACCACCTATGACAAAGCCCTCGAGAATTACAACAAAGTGCTCGAGCTTTATCCAAACGATTTGATCTGCAATACCAACTCAGCCCTCATTTACCAATCGCTGGAGCAGTTTGACAAAGCCATGGCAAGAACTGAGAGATCCGTGCGAAAACACCCGAGCGTCATACAGCCTTACCATGTTCTCTCCGCCGCGTACTCCCTAAAAGGTCAATATGATGAAGCCAGAAAAATTGTTTTGGATTATATTGAAAACATTAAGGACAATCCTGTTTCACGTCAGCGTCTCGCTTCGCAATATATTTGCCAGAGGAAATTCGATCAAGCGTCGGCGGAAATCGAAAAAGCCATCTCCCTGGACCCGGAGAGCCGACAGAATATCAGCGCCAGAGGGGAATTATTCCTTTTTACGGGCAATTTTGCAGAAGCGCGGCTCGAGTACGCGAAACTGGTGGACACAGAAAATCCAGTGGAAAAGTATTCGGGGCTTCGCGGCCTATATTTGATCGATTCTCTCCAGGGAAAATTCGCCGAGGCGTCGAACCGGGCCAAACAGGCCATCGCCGTCTGCCGGTCCGCCAAGCAGAAGGCCGCCGAAATCAGCATTCGCGCGCTGTTGGCCGATATCTACCTTTATCTGGGCAAACTGGATGATGCTCTCAGCCAGATCAGCGAAGCCTGGCCGATCGCTGTAGAAAGGGAAAATTTGGATGAGCAGAGGCGTGTATTAGTCGATCAAGGCATATATTTTCTTAAGACTGGATCCTTACAGGATGCCCTGAATACAGCCGGGAAACTCAAAGAGCTTATCGAATCGGGATTGAACGAAAGAGCGATGAGACATTATGACTATCTGATGGGACTCATCGAACACGGTAAAAAGAACTATTCCGGCGCCGTGGAGTATCTTCGGCGGGCACGGAGTCTGCTGCCCGCAGAATGGAGTTCCGGGGACGCTCAGGCCAAATTCTCTTTTGCCTTAGGCCAGGCCCTACATAGAGCGGGGAACCTCATCGAGGCGCGAAAAGCTTACGAGGAGATTCTTCCGATGACGTATGGGAGGAACTACTGTCCGCACATCTATGTTTTGGCGTTCTATGAGATGGGAAAAGTCTTCGAAGATCAGGGAAATGCGGCCCAAGCCGTCGAGCATTACGAGAAATTCCTCGAGCTGTGGAAGGACGCCGACCCGGGCCTCCCCGAAGTCGGCGACGCCAAGCAGCGCCTGGCCCGCCTCAAGTAAAATCAGGATCCGAAAAATGGGGACGGTCCTATTTTTCCCAATAGAATTGGGGTCCGTGATACCCGTTTTCCAATTTCAATCCCACGTCTTGAGGGGCGAAACCGTCTTGATCCTGTCGAAATCGGAATCGTTGTGGAGTAGAAACAGGTTGTTGTCCATAGCCGTCTGAGCGATCAGCAAGTCGATGGTGCTCTTGATAGCCATTCCTTTTCTGCGCAATTCAATCGACATCTTGGCGGCCCGGACAGCCGATTCCCTGCCGTCTTTAAGGTCGTAGAAGGCCTGACTTCCGAGGTACTCCCTGAGCAGCTTGAAGTCTCGATCCGTCGCCGCACCCTGGAGGACTTCGAGGAAAATGAGCGGGCTGATACCAAAGGGGATATCCCGGTCGAGGACCTGGACCAGTCTTTGGACGGCGGGGCTATCCTGTCCTTTGAGAAGTACTGTGAAAATCGCCGAGCGACTCCGTCACCCGGGCTGGAAGACAAGACATGGTGGGCAATGGCGAGGAAACACGGTCGGCAACATTCTGAGAAGCGAAGCGTATACGGGAAGGCGCTATTACAACAAAACAAAGACTGTGGAGCCTGCGGACGAGCGTGCACGGGGCGAACGACGCACACCGACGGAAAAGAGTATACGTACTACGATTGTACGAGCACCTTGGTCAGGCCCAGGGTGGATCGCTGCTGCAAGAGTCCCGGAGTGCGGGCCGAAGAACTCCATCGGCTGGTGTGGGATGAAGTCACGAAACTCTTGAGGAATGCAGAAAATCATACAATTGCTGGTCGAGGAAATCCGAGTCCATGCAGGCCATGTGGAAATCCGCTACATAATGCCCCTGTCAGGTAATTTGCATTTGCAATCTAGGTCTCTGGACGCCGAAGGCCTGGAACACGGCCACCCGGTAACCTGCCGCCCAGTCCACCGCCGTCCAGCTGAAGGTCGGACAGGGCTGCCCCACCAAGGCCACCCCACGCTCACTCCCCGGCGAGATCGCAACCGGCACAACCTGGGCCGCGGGACCCAGGACGACCAGAAGCCCCAGCAAACCAAAGCACACCAGAGTCCTTTTTTTCATGTCGTTTCCCTCCTTACGTTTATATTAAAGGCTCAGCCTCTTCGGCTCAGGCAATATACAAGGGCAGCGGGGACTACGGAATCTTTGCGAAACGCAGACCGAGGGAGGGGTCTTGCAGATGCGGATAGCTGGGGCGGGACTTTGGGATGAATCGAGGGGAAGAACTATAATCCGCTGAACTCAGGGGACATGTCCTCGCGCGTGTTACCTTGCTTCGCGCTCCTGTATCACTTTCAGAAATGGGGAGTCAAACAGCCAATATGCTTTGCTTTAGTATCGCGTATTTTCGGGGGGGTTATCCCGAAGACGCTTCTTCAATTAGGGGATACGGGCCCTCCCCCGCGTGTGTCTAAAGGGAAGACCGGGCAAACCGGCATTGGATCCCGGAACTCTCTCTCGTTGCCTCATGGTCCGCCGAACAATTGAAAGGGGCCTTGGTTTGAAGAGGCTGGGCAGATCGTCTATCTAGACAGACATTGGCCAGAGATTCCGGGAATGGGGGGATACGCGTCTGTAAGGTATTTGGAAGGCACGGACTTTTCCCACATCACAGCCACGTCACAAAAATTGATCAAACTCGCTTAAAGCTAATTAACGGGACACAAAATGAGAACCGTCTAGATTCTCGTTTATCAGGGGAAAATAAGGGGAATAAGGTATGGGCGGTGCAGGGTTTGAACCTGCGGCCCCCGGTTTGTAAGACCGATGCTCTGCCGCTGAGCTAACCGCCCACGAATTTGTCCGAAATTATATCAGAATATTCTATCT
>CAYGVZ010000293.1:0-3737 GCA_964353475.1 uncultured Pirellulales bacterium
TACTTCGCGCGAGCCAGACTCCTCTGTGCCTTGTGAAACGCCGCCGCAGAGGCGACAAGTCCCATAAGCCAGACGATAAATCCGGATGCCAGAGGAAAAGCCACTCGCTGGCAGGGATAGGTCGCACGGGACGGTTTCGGTATCACTCGGATAAGAAACCACAGCAGCGCGCCAAGTCCGGTTATGGGAAGTAGCCACCGCGGCCATGTGCGATTACCTGTTTTCGGACAGACCTTCGGTTGCTGGTTGCCCCTGAGAAATGACATCATCACACCTCAATATTTGGCCGTCTGCTCCGGCTGTTACCTCCTCCTCCGCGATGCAGCAGAAACACCGCGGTGCAAAAACTGAACCCCGTTAAAAACATGGGGTGCGGAATCGCTCTACAACATTACTATAAACGAATCAGCGCGAGAAGTCAATGCTCTTGAGGGCTCCAACCGAAAAAAATAATGCCCGGGGACGAGTTTGGGCTGGATTAAGAGCGGCGGCAGGGCAGGGCCGGTGCTCATCTGTCAAGGACGCGAGGCGAGAATCGGGGCTGTTTTTTTTCGCTTAGGTGATAGAATGAGTAATCGCTGAGAATCGAGTATCGAGTGACAAGGGATGCGTAAGATACAAAATCCGGGTATTGCTGAGCTTCTGGCGCAGGCAAGGTTTGCGCCGGTCAGGCAGCGCAAGAAGCAGCTTGACGGGGTGGAGAAACTGCTTGCCGCCGTCGAAAAAGACAAGGAATACCCATTCGAGTTCGTGTGTTACAAAATCACCGGGTATCGACCAACCGGCGAGCCGGGCGGGCAACTGATAAGAGGCGCAGAACTGGCGGAGGACCTGCGGATTTTCATCTGGAAGCTTTCAGGTCGGCTGGCGGAAGCCGCCTGGCAGCAGAACCAGCAGGTCTATACAACCAGCCAGCTTGCCGGCAGGATGGGCGTGTCCACCAAGACAATCGACCGATGGCGAAAACGCGGGCTGCCTGCGAGAAAGTTCCTGTTTGAGGACGGCATAAGACGCATCGGCTTTGTGCAGTCGGCAGTCGATAGATTCCTGGCCGATAATCCGCGCCTTGTGCAGAAGGCCGTTGCCTTTTCCCGTCTGACGGAAAAAGAGCGGTCTCAAATAATAAAAAACGCCCTTGCGTTTTCCTCGCGGAGCGACCTGAGCCGATCCCAAATTATCACAACGATTGCTTCGCAGACCGGGCGCGGACGGGAGACCATAAGGGCGCTGCTTGCCGACTTCCAGAAGACCTCGCCCGACAAGGCGGGGCTTCTCAGGCGGCCGTCAGCCGCAATTACTTCCGCCGATGCCGCCGAGATTTATCGCCTCTTTAAGCAGGGCGTCCCAATCGGCGAATTGACTAAGCGGTTCAGTCGCAGCAGAAGCTCCATATATCGTGCCAACAAGCAGCGAAGGACAAAAATCGTTCTGGCTAAGAAAACTGAATTTATCGCCAGCGCCGAGTTTTCACGGGCGGACGCCGACACAATTATCTTTGCAGAGCCGCTGCCGGACGAATTACTCACAGCCGCAAAGCAGGGGCTTCCCGTCAGGCCCGGCGGCTCGCTTACGGACTATCTGAACTCCCTGAAAGATATGCCCGTCCTGAGCAGGGACCAGGAAATAAACCTTTTCCGAAGGTACAATTACCTTAAATACCTGGCGGCCCGCGAAAAAGAGCGGATCAGACAGCCGCTTGTGCCAAGTGCCGTTCTCGACAAGATTGAAAACATCCTCGCGGACGCCGAGGCCGTAAAGAACATAATCATCGAGTCAAACCTTCGCCTTGTCGTCAGTATCGCAAACAGGCACGCTGGCGGCGCGGCCAACCTGCTCGACCTGGTGAGCGAAGGAAACGTTTCTCTTATCAACGCCGTGGAAAAATTCGATTACACCAGGGGTTTTCGGTTTGCAACTTACGCGAGTTGGGCAATCATAAAGGACTTTGCTCGAAAGATGCCGGCCGAGCGATTGCATCTCGACAGGAGCGGCGCGGCGCTGGGCGAGGTCGAATCCGACCTGCGAACAAAAACCGTCCCCGATATCGCGGCGATCGAAAGGGCCAGACACAACCTTCTCCAGGTAATCAAGGAGAACCTTGACCAGCGCGAACAATACATAATCATCAACCATTTCGGCCTGACCGGCACACTGCTGCGGAAAAACAAAAAAGCGCTGCAGCAAATCGGAGACGATTTGAATCTCAGTAAGGAGCGCATCCGCCAACTGGAGCTGGCCGCCCTCCAGAAACTCCGCCAGACACTCAGTCCCGAAGAATTCGAGTTGCTCACCGGCTGATGGCCCGGCTTAATGTTTGTCCGTGCCGGATTTATGTCGGCTAACTACAGAGTTGCTGGATGTCTTTAAGTGCCAGGTCGGTGAGTTTAGAGACGATTTTCTCAGCCAGCTTCAACTGGCCGGGTTGATAGGTATTTGTAACGGCGATGGTGTGCATACCTGCTGCTTTCGCCGCCTGCAGACCCCAGCGTGAATCCTCGATGACAATGCAGTCGGCGGGCTTTATTGAGCGGCGTAACCTCTCATTCAATTTCGCCAGTGCCAGCAGAAAACCCTCGGGGTGGGGTTTGCCTCTTGTAACGTGCTCGGCGGAGATAATGACAGAGAACAAATCGCGGAGTTTTGCGCCTTTGAGCAGCATTTCGATTTCCGACAGCAGCGCACCGGAGCATATTGCGGTGGGGACTTTATCGGCCTTGAGCATGCTGAGAAATTCGGGGACGCCGGGGATTACTGCCGCCTCGGTTTGCGCCAGTCGCTTGAAGGTTGCACTTTTTTGCTCGACAAGTCCCTCAAGCTGCTCAGGCGATAAGCCGAGGTTGTGCTTCTCATTCAGCAGTTCAAAGACCTCCACATCGGTAAGTCCCAGGAATTTCTCGTAGTAGGCCGATTTCGATATTTCGACGTGGAATTGTGCACAGACGCGATTGAAGGCACCGTGATGGATGCGTTCAGAATCGACTATTACGCCGTCGAAATCGAATATGACTGCTCCGAGCATAGATGAGTCCTTTATTCGGTCTGGACAGGACCGATGAGCGATTCAAAGTCGGTGAAGGTTGACTTGTCGCCTTTACAGATGATGTCAATCAGCGAAGCGATTTTAGGCGCGTTTCGTGTAATGTATCTGCGGGCGAGGATTTCTTTCCGCTTTTTCATCGGGATTTTCTGCTCGCCGGCCGCGGGCGTGGTTTCCGTGATGACCTGCATATCGAGTTTAGTGCTCGCCTGGTCGCAGAAGAGGTAGCCATTGATTATGTCGATTGCGATATCGACTAACGGCCTGCCGTAGAGGTCCATATAATCGGCGCCTTGGGCCTTGACGAAAGTGACGGCTTTCTTTAGCAACTCGACTTCCTCGACGAGTTTGGCGAGCAGGTCGGCTAACTGCGGGTCATAATGCTGCTGGGCGAGTTCGGCGAAGTATTTTTCCGCGGTGCCGCTGCATACGCCTCGGACAGCTGCGACGACCTGTAACTGGCTTGTGCCTTCGTAGATAGTGGTAATGCGGGCATCGCGAGCGTGGCGTTCGGAGGCGTAGTCGCGCATATAGCCGGAGCCGCCCAATACCTGGATTGAATCGTAGGCGACCTTGTTGGCCATTTCCGAACAGTAGTATTTGCTCATCGGCGTCAGCATCGAGGCATAGCGGTCATACCGGCGGGTGACTTCCCGAAGCTGCTTCATCTGGTCTTTATCCTGCGGCGGGTTAAGCTCGA
>CAYGVZ010000294.1:0-3730 GCA_964353475.1 uncultured Pirellulales bacterium
GCTGATACTTGCCAAAACTCTGTCGGCAAGAGGGTATGAAGTGAACACAGCAGGCAGAGGCCAGCAAGCCGTCATGCTGGCAAGGGCAGAAAAGCCGGACCTGATTCTGCTCGACATTTTGATGCCTGATATGGACGGCACACAGGTGGCGGCGGCGCTGCGGGAAGACCCGACGACCCAAAATATCCCGGTGATATTTCTGACCTGCCTTATATCGAAAAAGACACAGCAGATTGGGTCGCCGTATTACGATACTGCCAAGTACACCTTCATTGCCAAGCCATACGACTTGGATAAGCTGCTGGCGGAAATCGACCGTCTTATCGGCGCACGCGTGGGGTAATCGCTGAAATTATCCGGCGATTCTATTTTCGAGTTGTTTGAGGATGGCTCTGGCCTGACAGACCCTGTTGCCGGCGGGACGCTGAACATACCGTATTTACTCGCTTCACACTATTTTGAGCTTTTTTTGGGCACGATTTACTTTACGTTGCTGACAATGGCGGCAGTCAGGAGGACCAGAGGAAATCCTGCGAACCACCGAATGAATCGGAGGGCTAACCACGGGAATAAATGTGTTTCGCCGGTGTCGCGTTAGAAAGCGGCGGCGGTGCGTGGGGAATCGGCGTTTGGGTCGCCGGCAACGTACAAGACCCGCTTTTTGTGGTCCATCACCAGAACAGTCCTGTCCTGCGGCACGTGGCCTTTGGGGGCTTTGGGATTAAGTATGTGTCCCCATTGCTGAAGCTGTTGCAGGCAGTCTGGGCCGAACTGCGGACCAATGGTCAGACCGGCGAGAACCGGCGGTGTCTGGGAGAACGAGCCGATGTAGTGCTCGGTGGCATAACGAGCTGTTGAGACAAGTTTGTCGGCAGGCAGGCCAAAGTCGATGAAGTCAGTGACAATCTGGATGGATGCCTGGTCTTGGGTGTCGCCGCCGGCGACGCTGACTGCGAGGACGGGTTTGCCGTCTTTGAAGACGAGAGTTGGGGTGAGCGTTATGCGTGGCCGCTTGCCTGGCTCAATATGGTTGGGGTGGTTTTTCCATAAATTGAAGCTGATAAGGCGAGAGCCGAACCAGACGCCGGTATCGCCGGCGAGGACACCGCCCCAGCCGCTGGGCGTGGCGGCGATGACGTTGCCCCACTTATCGGCGACCAGGCAGGTGGATGTATCGCTGTCAGCGCCTTCCACGCCGGCGCGAGCTGTTTTTTCATCAAGCAGCACACGGGGCGTGTAGGGGTCGCCGGGGCGCAGGGCAGTTGAGGCGACGTTCATATCAATCAACTGGCGGCGCAGCAGCGTATATTCCTCGGACAGCAACTGCCTTAACGGGACGTTCTCAAAAAGCGGGTCGGCGTACCAGGTATCGCGGTCAGCAAGGGCAAGCTTCATCGCCTCGACGATGACGTGGATGGTTTGCGGGCTTTGAAAACCCATACCCTTGAGGTCGAAGCCCTCAAGCAGGTTCAGCGTCTCAAGCAGATAAGGTCCCTGCGTCCAGGCGTCACACTTGTAAACGGTGCAGCCGCGGTAGTCGGCGCTGACCGGCTGCTCGATTCGCGTAACGTGAGTGGCCAAGTCAGTGTAACGAATGAGGCCGGCGTTGGCGGTTGACCAGGCGTCGAGTTCGCGTGCAATGGGGCCGCGGTAGAAGTAGTCCGCAACCAAGCGCAGTCCCTGCCGGCGGTCGGCGGTGGGCTTTTCGGCTTCCACCAAGCGACGCAAGGTGCGGGTGAGGTCGGCGTGCCATTTTTCGCCGCCCTTATCGAGCAGTTTCAAGGTCGGGTCAACAACCTGCGTAAAGGTCATAGTGCCGTACCTGTCAAGCAAGGTGATACAGGCATCGAGGACGGCTGGGACAGCAGCGGATTGAGCCGTGCCGCCCTTGATACCACCTGCTCTCTCGAAGTAGTCGAGAGCAGCTAATCGCGGGGCAGTCCCCATACCCGCAATGACCTCGACGACGTTGCGTTTGGCATCATAGACAATGATGGGTACTTCACCGCCGAAACAGGCGCTGGCGGCATCAGTAACGGAAAGCGCAAATATAGTCGCAGCGGCGGCGTCGGCGGCGTTGCCCCCCTGCCTGAGAACGGCCAAGCCCGCCGAGGCGGAGCCGGGTTTGCCTGCGACCACCGCACCGTTCTTGCCCGTTGCCCGCCAATTAGATTGATTCGGTTCTGCCGAGAAACAAAGGCCGCACGATACGGTAATTATTGCGACAAGCACAATCCTGTGGATATCCATAAAGGCATCTCCCAAAGTAGATGACGAAAATTTATATGAGTGTAGCATAAGTGCGGGTAATGGCAACACCGGCACGATAACCTGTATGTGACGGCTCAAGTTCCGTGGGTATACTCGAAAGGGGGTTTGCCCCGTGCGATTCTGATGTCGTTTTGCATTGTCCGTATGGTTTCAGTCAGGGCGGACGCCAGGGCGTCATCACCCATTTCCGCCGCCTGTTCGGCTGAGATACATCGGCCGTAGCGAACAGTGATTGCCGAGCCGGGCGTGGGCAGCTTTTTGTGGCGGGGCCAGCACTCAAAGGCACCTTCAACAACTACCGGGATGATGGGCGAATCCGAGCGTCTGCAGAGCAGCCCCAGGCCCGGTTTGAAATCAGCGACTCGCCCGTCCCGGGAGCGCGTCCCTTCGGGAAACAGACACACACCCACACCTTCCCTGAGTTTGGCGATAACGGTTCTTATGGCCGTGACGTCGGCCTGGCCGCGTCTGACGGATATGCAATTGACTGAACGAAGAATGGCAGCAAAGAAGCGATTGCTGAAGAGCGTGTCCCTTGCGAGAAAATGCAAATGCCTCCTGAGAAGCACGCCACAGAAAAGCGGGTCGAGAAAACTCTGGTGATTACAGGCAAGGATGAACGGGCCATTTGCCGGTACGTTTTCAAATCCAGTGGCTCGCAGATGAAAGAAGAGCAGGCAGAAGACCTTGCAGAACCATCGAGCAATTGAGAACCAGATTGTGCTCAAGGATTTTCGGGGCATTTTCGCCTCAAATGAGCGAACAGGGCTTCAACAACCTGCTCGATGCTCAAACGTGTCGTATCGACGATTATTGCGTCCTTTGCTGGCCTGAGCGGACCAACGTCCCGGCTTGTATCGCTTTTATCTCTTTGCTCGATGGCAAGGCGGATTTCGGCTAACGACTGACTGACGCCCCTGGTTTTCAATTCCTCGCATCTACGTCTGGCTCTTTCATCAAGCGAGGCAGTCAGATAGAACTTAAAAGCTGCATCCGGGAACGCGACCGTGCCCTGGTCTCTGCCCTCGGTAACGATTTTATCCTGGCCTGCCGCAAACTGTCTCTGCAATGCAACGAGCTTTTCACGAACAAGAGGGGCTGAGGCAATGTGTTTGGCGTTCGAGGTTACAGCCGGGTCGCGTATTTGTTCGGCGACGTACACACCATTGACATAGACGGCCATCCCACCCTGGCGGGGTTCGAATCGGAATTGCGTTTCATCGAGGACTTTGAGCAACTGCTGCCGGTCGGCCAGGTCCGCCTGCGCCTGCATAGCAGCAAGAGTGACGGCGCGGTACATCGCACCGGTATCGAGAAAACTTGCGCCGATTCTTTCAGCGAGCAGACGTGCAATGGTGCTTTTGCCGCTGCCCGCGGGGCCATCAATCGTTATAACCAACTGAGCCATTCGTAAAATCAACTCGCCGTTGCAGCTTTGCCGCCATCGAGGACTTTAACG
>CAYGVZ010000295.1:0-3723 GCA_964353475.1 uncultured Pirellulales bacterium
TAGGCGGCGGCTATTGGATGGAAGTTTTCTGGGAGGATGAAGAAGAACTTGACCGAGAAACGCTGCGTCAAGAGGCGCAGGAGCGGATGGATAATCTGGTCTTGTTGATACAGGATACGGTTGCGCCGGACAGTTGGTACGACCGCGGGGGCACGGCGACGATTACACCTTATGAGACGAAGAAGCTGATTGTTTTGCAGACGCCCGAGAATCACCGTGAGATAGTCAGGTTACTGCAGGAGATGCGAAAGTCGCTTGGACACCAGGTAGCGATAGAGGCAAGGTTCCTGGTGGTGACGGAGAATTTCCTCGAGGAGATAGGGCTGGATACCCATGCGTGGCTGAACTTAGGCACGGACTTCGGGTTGTCTGAATGGCGGATGGGTTCGTTTGAGGCGGCGGCGTCTTCGCCGACGGCCCTGCCCGGAAGCTGGGAGTTTGAGAACATCGAATTTCCCACCGGTTCGGGAAATCCAGTGATGCGCGGCGGGGCGATGATGGGTAGCTTTGGCGGTGAGATAATAAAAGATGACCTTTGGGTGGATTTTCTGTTGAAGGCGACGCAGGCGCATCGAGAGGGTGAATCATTAACGGCACCTAAGGTGACGGTATTGAGCGGCGAGTCGGCGACGTTGCAGGTAGTAAGGACGATTCGGTATATGCTTCCGCCGACAATAACCACCGGCGGGGGTACCGGCGGCACTTTGGGCGGTGCGGGCGGCGGAGTCGGCGGCGGCGGTTTCGGCGTCCAGGGCGTATCGGCGCAGTATTCAATGGTGCCGACCGGGCCGACTCTGAATATCACGCCAACGATTACCCCGGACAAGAAGCACGTTCTTTTGAATATAGTCGCAGAGTTGCGCGATTTGCTGCGGTTCAGGCCGTGGACCGTGCAGACACTGGTTCCCGGCGGTGCGGGCGGACAGCCGACAACGGTCCAGGAGTTGAAAGTGGAACTGCCGGAGACGGAGCGTTCTCGCGTGAAGACGCGCGTGAGCGTCCCTGACAGGGGCACGCTGCTTCTCGGCGGATTGAAGATGACGGCAGGAGAGGACAAGGAAGTGGGAGTACCAATTCTGAGCAAGATACCTTTGGTAGGCAGGTTATTCACAACCCGCAGCGAGATAAACGACCAGAAGGTGCTTTTGATACTTGTCAAGCCGACGATAATTTTGCAGGAAGAAGCAGATGCGGAAGCGATAGCCGCTATGGAGGGATCTCTATAAGGTTGGAGACACTGAGTGACGGGTTTTATTTGAGCAGCGGGGGAAAGGAGTTATTCCAATGAGGCGGGGTATTTTAACCGGATTGGTGGTACTGTTGACAGCGAGCGGTCTGTTCGGCGCTGAGGGCACGGCGTACAGGCCGGGCTACATCCTCGCGCGATTCGCCGATGTGAACGGGCAGCCGCCGAGCACGACGTTCAAGAACAACATTCTCAAGGCCTTTCTTGGCACTTCCTGTGATCCCGTTGCAAAAGAGTACGGGATTGTCCCCGGGTTGACTCTGGTACAGCTTCCCGCAGGGGTGAGCGTGGAAAATGCGAAGATAGCGCTGGGCCGCACGCCGTCGATTTTGTATGCCGAGCCGGATTACATCCTGCAGTTAGACGCCGTTCCGAATGACACGCGGTTTGCCCAGCAGTGGGCACTGAGAAACACGGGGCAGACCGGGGGTCTTCAGGATTCGGACATAGATGCAGTTGAGGCATGGGACCTCAGGACGGGAAACAGCAATATTATCGTGGCCGTTACCGACACGGGTGTTGACTACAATCACCCTGACCTTGCTGCGAATATGTGGGTGAATACCGCTGAGCGCAACGGGCAGCCAGGTGTTGATGATGACGGCAATGGGTACATAGACGACGTTTATGGATGGGATGCCGGCGACAACGACGGCGACCCGATGGATGATTCCGCGGATGCGGGGCACGGCACGCACGTAGCCGGGACGATTGGCGCTGTGGGCAACAATGGTCGGGGCGTAACGGGCGTCTGCTGGACAGTGCGAATTATGGCCGTGAAGATTGCGGATGCGAACGGTACATTGACCCTGTCGGCGGAATTGGGGGCAATCGACTATGCGAGGCGGATGAATGCGCGAGTGATGAATGCCTCCTGGGGCGGTGGTAGTTTTTCTCAAGCGTTATATGATGCTATAGCGACGGCTCGTGATGGCGGGATATTGTTTGTTGCTTCTGCGGGTAACACCTCCACTAATAATGACGATGACCCGCATTACCCCAGCGATTACAACCTCGATAACATAATCTCTGTTTTGGCGACAGACGACTTGGATGAAAAGTCCTATTATTCAAATTACAGTCAGACATCCGTTGATATAGGCGCACCGGGCGGGGCGGGAAACGGGGACGCGAGCGACATATTGAGCACGCTTCCCGGCGGCAGCTATGGACTGATGGCAGGAACGTCGATGGCGTCTCCGCACGTGGCGGGAGCGGCCGCATTGGTGCTTTCGGCGGTGCAGACGCTCAATTACACTGATGTGAAGAACATACTGCTGGCAACGGTTGACCCGCTCGAAAGTTTAGAGGGGCTGTGCGTTAAGGAAGGCCGGCTGAATGTTTACAAGGCGCTTCAGGAAGCGCTGATGGATACGATGCCGCCTGACCCGAACCCGCCGGTATGGGATATTGCGCCAAAGGCGACCGGACTTGCCACTATTGCAATGGAGGCGGGCAAAGTTACCGACCGCTCGGGCGTTGAGTATTACTTTGAATGCGTCAGTGATGCCGCAAAGAGCAGCGCCTGGCAGAGCGGGGCCTCATATCAGGCCGCAGGTCTGTCGGAGGGCACGCAATACGGGTTCAGGGTAAAGGCAAGAGACAAATCCGCCCGGCACAACGAAACGGGCTGGTCAACGACTCTATATGCCACCACGGCGAGCGGGGCGGATGATCGGTCGCCATCGCCAGACCCGGCAAGATGGCTGATAAAACCTAAGCTTGACAGTCTGTCTCCTCTGACCATTCGAATGCGCGCCAAGGCGGCATTGGACGGCTGTACGCCGGTGTGGTACTCTTTTGACTGCACAAGTGTTGACCCGCCCGGGGTGGACCCGGATACGTTCGACAGCGGATGGATACTGGGCGATACGTATATCTTCACGCACCCGCAACTCCTGCAGGGCAGCACCTACACTTTTGTGTTGCAGGTGAAGGATAATTGCGGGAATCCGACGGCGGCGTCCGAGCCGGCGGCGGTTACTTTGGCGACTTCGACTTCACCACGGGAACGCCGCGTCCCGTCGCAATACTACACAATCCAGGCGGCCTGCAATGCCGCGAATGACGGGGACGTCGTTGTGTTAGCCCCTGGGAGATATAGATGGAACCCTGATATCATATTATATGCGGACGGCAATTACCTCGGACCTGGCAACAACGACATCATCTTCAGCGGCACTGCCTTAGGCGGTCCTGCAAAGAAGATTATCGTCAGGAGCACCGAACCCAACAACCCGGCCATAGTTGCCGCCACGGTGATTGACGGGGGAGGCAGCCGCCGGGCGTTCAGGTTTATAAAGGGCGAGGCACGCGACAGCGTCCTTGAGGGCGTGACAATCAGGAATTGTACGGCTCGTGAGCCAGACGGGAATGATGGGGCCCCTGGGGGAGGCGTACCGGATGGCTCGCCGGGGGCGCCCGGCGGCGCCGGCGGACCGGGCTATGACGGGGCGGGCGGAGCGATTATGTGCGGT
>CAYGVZ010000296.1:0-3704 GCA_964353475.1 uncultured Pirellulales bacterium
CCCGCTGTACCAGTAACAGCGCCATAGCGACAATCGCAGCCAGCCAGACAAGAAAAACGACCGCCTGCCAGGTAAGCGTTATTGTCTGGGGGGCCGGTTCGGCGGCTGTGCTTTGCGAATCATCGACAACTGACGCAGACGCGACGGGGACATCCGGAGCAACAGCATACCGCTGTGGGACATATTGCGGCTCGTCAGCAGGCCGCTGTGCCGGCGCAGGGCCTGGCGCAGTAACGGTAATCCTGTCGCCAAGAAAATTGCCCACCCCTACAGGCGACCACAGCGTGGTCGGCAGGATGAGCTTTATAAATACAAGCATCCATACCCAGTACCGAACCACTGCGCGCACCTTCCTGCGCAACAGAAAATCCGCCAACAACAGGACTGCAATCAGCACGCTCGACTGCATCAGCATCGGCCAGGCAAAATCCACAAACCATGTCCCCGCCGAGTTGACCTGTTCCACAATAGTATTCATAGTGTGACCTCGCTTTCTCCTTTAATTTTTTCCTTTTGCTTTTGCCCTTTTATTTTTCACCATTTCTTCCAACTGGTCCAACTGCTCTTTGCTGAGGGTGTTATTATCGAGGAGAAACTGCATCATCGGCGTAAGCGCCCCGTCAAATGCGCGTTTGACCGCCCGCATAATCTCGCCGCTCTGCGCCTGTTTTTTTGTAACAGCAGCACTGTACAGGATGATATTACGGATTCTCTCCATCCGCAGCAGCCCCTTATCGACCATACGGTCCATCATTGTCTTGACGGTGCTGTAGCTCCACCTCGTGCGCTTTGCCAGGACCTCCTGCACGGTAGGGGCGGCGCACGGCTGGTTGTCCCAGACGGCCTGAATAATCGCCCATTCACCTTCGGTAAGTTGTGTTCTTTCTCTTGCCATAAAGGTCTCCTTAATGCTCTACTGATGACGAGCATACTCTACAACTGTAAAGATTGCAAGCAGAAAATAAAATCTTTTCAAAAATATTTTTCCGCCTGTTTGGCGTGCCTTTTATTCCCCCCCGCCCATTCTCGCCGCCTCGGCTATCTATTTCCGTGCGAAACCCTTTGCCCCGGCGTTTTACGCCGGCCGGTTGTTTTCAGCCGCACTACGCCCCTGCCTCTTGCGGCGATATGCCCGATTATTGCGGCACAGGTCCCTCCCTTTTGCAGTGCTGCAAGAAGCACACCCACTCTCTTTTCGGGAATCGCTATCAGTAATCCGCCGGATGTCTGTGCATCGAAACAAATATCAGCCATTTCCCGCCTCAGTTGCCTGTCCGCAATTACCTGCCTGCCGCACGACTCTCTGTTGCGCTCAATCGCTCCCGGCAAAATACCGTCAGCCGCATACTGCAATACTCCCGGCAGCAGCGGAATATCGTCCCAGGTTATCTCAACATCGCACCCGCTGCGCTGCGCCATTTCGCAAAGATGTCCCATCAGGCCGAACCCGGTAACATCGGTGCAGGCGTGCGCGCCGTATTCAAGCATCAGTTCGGACGCTCTGCGATTGAGAGCCGTCATCGACTTTGCCGAGGCGTTGATTGCCTGCCGTGAAGCCCTGCCCAATTGCGATGCAAAGGATATGATTCCCGTTCCCAGCGGCTTGGTCAGAATAAGCGCATCGCCCGGTCGGGCGCCGGCGTTGGTGACAATCCTGCTTTTCCTGATTGTCCCGGTGACGGCAAACCCCGCCTTGATATCGGTATCGTTGATGCTGTGTCCCCCTATCACCGCCGTCCCCGCCTCGTTCATTTTCTCGATGCCGCCGCAAAGTATCCGGCTCATCACACCCTCTGCGACCCTGCCGACCGGAAAGCCGATTATCGACAGGGCCGTCATCGGCGTCCCTCCCATCGCGTATATGTCGCTCAGCGAATTTGCCGCCGCAATCTGACCGAATGTGTATGCGTCATCAACGCACGGCGTGAAAACATCGACCGTCTGCACAATCGCGACGCCGTTACCGATATCATACACGCCCGCATCATCGCCCGCCGGCACGCCCACCAGTACCCTGGGGTCATTAATACGCGGCAGCCCGCTCAGCGCACGTTTCAAAAACGCCTGGTCAATCTTCGATGCGCAGCCGGGTTTCTCTGTCAGAGAAGTCAGCTTGACCCGTTTGCCCGCCGTATCGGCCTTCTCGCCCGCACACGGGCATATATCCTGCTCTTTGAAGACGCTACAGGGGCAATTCTGCCTGGGATTGCAGATGCAGTGCCCGAGTTTCATCGACCGCTGCATCACCCGCCTTCTCTTTTCGAGATTCTTCATATAGTTATCCTTATAAAAACGGGCTATGCACCCGCGCCATCGCAGGCCAGAAGCGCCGCCCCAAGAGCGCACGTCATCTGCGGCTGCGGCGCGATAGATACGCTGCATCCGAGCACATCTGCAAAGACCGCATCCATCCCTTCAATCATCGCCACTCCCCCGGTCAGCACCACCGGCGATATCGCGCCTCGTCCCGCCATTGCCCGCACGCGAGATGCAACCGCCTTCTGCACCCCTGCAACGATATCTTCTTTGGGATACCCGCAGGCAAGCAGCCCGACAATCTCGCTCTCCGCAAAGACCGCGCAGGTGCTGCTGATGACCGCCGGTTTGCGACTTGCCCGGCCGGCCCTGCCAAGCGACTCAATCGAAATACCCAGGCGGGATGCAACCATTTCAAGAAAGCGCCCCGTCCCCGCTGCACATCGGTCGTTCATCACAAAATCCCGCACTACGCTATTCTCAAGAAAAATCACCTTGCTGTCCTGGCCGCCGATGTCAATGACCGTCCTGGCCTGCGGGCACAGCCGCCCCACCCCGACCGCCTGGCAGGTAATCTCCGTGACGGTCCTGCCCGCAATAGTTACTGCGGCGCGTCCGTACCCGGTGGCGACAACGTTCCCCACATCAGCCATACCCGCCCCGTTGTCTCGCAGCAACTGCTCAAGAAGCCCGCGAGCCAGCCGCTCCTGTTCGACCCCCTGGTCAGCCCACCCCTGGGCGATTACCCGGCGCGATGCGCTATCCATCAGGACTATCTTTATCATCCTTGACCCGGCGTCTATTCCGGCGCAAATCATTTTCCCCGCCCCCGAACCGTCTCGAACAGCGCCTCCACTCGCAATGCAATCCTCGCCGAATCCGAAGGTGAATAGTCCGTCTCAATCTTCATATATGGAAGCCCAATCTCCTCCGCCAGCCGTTTTACAAAGTACGATTCCACATCGTATGTAATGCAATTATGCCAGACCAGCTCAATAATGCACTGCGGCCTGTACTCGCCCGCCAGTTCGCGCATCATCTCCAGCCGCCGGTCGTTCCTGGTCATTACCGAGCAGGGAATATGCAGATACTTGCGCGCGAGCGCCTCAATCGGGTCTTTGGCCGAGGCGTCCACGTCTTCAAGAATGGGTTTTAATCCCGTGCAGTTGTCCATACATACAACGAGGCCGCCGTGTCCCTCTATTATCTCAACCACCCGTTCCGCACCGTGAACCACCGGGACTCCCGTCATCAGTACCCGGACCTTTCGGCCATTACTGCCTGTCCCTGCTTGTGCGCCAAACTGTCTTAGCGCCGCGCGGTACTGCTCCAAATCCGTCTCGTTGCCTGAAATGATGCTGCGAAAATCAAGAAGCTGCCTTCCCGTGAGCGGCGGGCAGTCGCCCTTCATCAACTCCGCCATCCGCCGACGCAGCTTCCGCTCCGTA
>CAYGVZ010000297.1:0-3684 GCA_964353475.1 uncultured Pirellulales bacterium
GTAGTCCTTTCCTTCGAGATGGACTTTGCCGGCGGCGCGGGCGGCCTTCTCGCTGCCCAGCGTCTTAAGGTCGTCGTAGTGAATGGTTTCTGCCCTGATAAAGCCGCGCTTTATATCGGTGTGGACCTTGCCCGCCGCATCGAGTGCAACAGTACCCTGCCTGATGGGCCAGGCGCGGACTTCATCAGACCCCACCGTCAGGAAGCTAATCAGGCCGAGCGCGGAGTAGCAACTGTTGACGAACTTGGCAACAGCGGATTCGGAAATGCCGATGTCGGCCATAAATTCTCTTCGGGATTCAGGGTCGAGCTGCGACAACTCGTATTCGATTTTCGCACAGATTGAGATAACGGGAGCGCCGGGGATGATATTTGACAAGTCAAAGGTCTGGTTGAGCTGATTTTCGCCGACATTGACGGCAATGACCATCGGCTTCAACGTAAGAAAACCGAGCGACTTGACCATTTCGCGTTCGGCGTCGTTTTGAATCGCCGTACTGATTGGCTTCTCGGCTTCGATCGCCTCCTGCAGCCGTTTTTGCAGGGCAAGTTCAACCCTGTCGCGCGCCTGGGTCTGCGCGGGCTTGTGGATTTGTTTCTCAAGATTATGGATGCGTGTGGCGACAAGGTCAAGGTCGGCAAGGAGCAGCTCGCTTCGCAGTTCCGCAAGGTCCCTTTGAGGATTGACCGTGTCGCGGTACGGCGGCAGAGCTGGGTCATCGAATGCGCGAATGAGCAGGACGAGCAGTTCGACCGTGTGGATTTTGTCGATGTATCGGCGGGCGGCGGTTCGCCCATGCTCATCAGTGAAGTTAAAGCCGGGGACATCAAGACAATCGACCGTCCCGTGGACGACTTTACCGGGATGATGGATGCCGGCCAGCCAGTCGAGTCGTTCATCAGGAACAGGAACGATGGCCTCATCAATTGTAGTCAGGCCCATAGGGTGAAGCGCCTTGCCGCTGATGGCGGCGAAGAGCGTGCTCTTACCGGATTCAAGCAGACCAATGATAGCGGCTTTCACGTGGATGTCTCCTCATTTATAGACGGTATTACCATAACAATCGTAAGCGACTATGGCAGGGAAATCAAGCACTTCGAGTTTGCGGATGGCCTCAGTACCGAGGTCTTCGTATGCAACTACTTCGGCGGCGGTGATGTGTTTGCTCAACAGGGCGCCTGCGCCGCCGACTGCGGCAAAATGGACGGCGGTAAATCTCTTCATTGCTGCTCGAACTTCATCGCTTCGATAGCCCTTGCCGATGGTCGCCTTGAGGCCCTGGGCGAGAAGTTTCGGGCTGAACGGGTCCATCCGGGATGACGTGGTTGGCCCTGCCGCGCCGATGATACGCCCCGGCGGAGCAGGCGTCGGGCCTACAAAATAAATGATTGCGCCTTCGAGCAGAAATGGGAAAACTCGGCCTTTGTCTATCGCCTCGCACAGCCGTTTGTGGGCCATGTCACGGGCGGTATAGACAACGCCGCTTATCAGCACTTCATCGCCAACCCTTAACGAGCGGATTATCCGGTCGGTCAGAGGCGGCGATATTCGTTTTGGTTCAGCCATAGTTTCCTCGTTTGGAGGATAGTTTATAAAATATTGCGTTGCAGGAGTAGCGGAAAAATGGTTTAATATAACAGGTGCGAGCGGAACGCACTGGGGGCAATATGGCGAAGTATCCGATATTCCTGGAGCTTGCGGGCAGGCGCGTGGTGATAGTGGGCGCCGGTGCTGTTGCCGCAAGAAAGGCGCAGGCGGTGCTGGCAGCCGGCGCTCGGCTGGTGGTCGTGGCCGAGCATACCGACGAGGCGCTGCAAACCATTTGCCGGCAAGCTGCGGCAGAGGTGATAGAGTCAAAATACTCGAAGGATTATTTAGTGGGGGCGGCCCTTGCCATAGCCGCGACCAACAACAAGCAGCTCAATAAGCAGATTTACCGTGATTGCCAGTCGCTGGAGATTCTGTGCAACGTGGTGGATGAGCCGCAGTTGTGCGACTTTTTTGTGCCCGCTGTTGTAAAACGCGGCGACTTGCAGATTGCAATTTGCACGGAGGGGGATTGTCCGGCGTACGCCGGGCATATACGCAAGAAGCTCGAAGAGATTTTTACCGAAGAACACGGGCGGTTCCTCGCCGAGCTTGAAGCACTGCGCAGAGAGCTTATCGAGAAAATCGGCGACGCCGATGCTCGAAAGACAATCCTGGGGCAACTCGTGGACGATGAGTCATTTGAACATTTCAAGACAAATGGCGCGGCAGCGTGGAGGAAGCGAGCGGAGTGTCTTGTGAATGAGCACAAGACCGGCAAACAATAACGTATCCCGATTATTTCTTGCGCATAAAGCAATAGTTGAATACGTGCGACATAGATTTGCCCGCCAACTCGACAATGCGAAAATCCAGAACCTCAAACAATCCCCGCCACAGTTCCCGCAATTCCTGCTCAGAAGAAAGATAGACCTTGTGGCTGAACTGGGTGGGTCGATACTTGCCCGTCCCCTCGAATGCGGCGTCCCTCTCATTGAAGCAGACGGACAAATACAGACCGCTCGGGTTTAGCAAACGGTGGACGGTACGGGCGTAGTCCGGTCTTTGCGGCGGCATTATGTGATGCAGCAGACCCCAGTCGTAAATGAAGTCAAACGTACCCGTGATGCCGGCGAGGTCGCCAGTAACGTCAGCGACGATGAATTTGCACTCGATGCCTTTCTTGTGAGCGTTTTGTTTTGCGATTTTGACGGCGGTCGCTGACATATCAACGCCGGTGGCATCGAAACCGCGGCCGGCAAGGTAAATCACATAATTGCCCGCCCCACAGCCCATATCAAGCGATTTGCAGGGTTTGACTTTGTCGCTGTCGAGCAACTCGACAAGCAACGGCGGCGGCGTTTCACTGTTCCAGGGAATCTGGTCGAGCGGTATGCTCTTATAGATGTCATCGGGACGATACTCGCTTTGGGTCTTCATAACAGGTCCAACTATTGAGCGGTAATTATATTTTCGGTTGTGAGGTCTTCGGCGATTTTTTCGCCCGGCCTGACGGTGAGGAATTCCTTCCGATTCCACTCCCCGTCTAATAGTCGCTGCATCAGGACGGGGTTGCCTTTCAGTTCATCATAACTCCAGCCGAGGAATTCGGCGGCGCGTTTAGTAAACTGCTTCTCCTGCTCACCGTTGGCAAAGCCCCAATCAATATATGCCGCCCAGTTGTATTCTTTCATCCAGTTTGTTTGGGTTTCCATCAGGTATTTTGCGTTGTCTTCGCCGAATTTTTCGATGTACTCCCGGAGTGTGCGTTCGTAGTGTTCCTTGCCCGGCTGATTGTCGGTTTCAATCCAGCCGGCGCTGAACCAATAGACGCCGCGGTGACTGTCAAAATACTCCTTGTATTTTTCCTTGGAGCCGAGCAGCAGCGTAATGCAGTCGTGGGCGCGAGGGACGACTATCGGAACTTTGGCCGACAGCCCCAGGATACCGTTGCTGCACAGGCCGTAGCCCAGCAGAGAGGCATCGTAGGATTTGCCCTGGATGTCAGTTGTGCGGTCAAGGATTTTTTGGACCTCGCTGCGGAGCTTATCCGGCGTATTATGCAGCCCCTGCGGCATCAGAACGATGTCGATAATGTTCTTCGACCGGGCCGCACAATAGTACGCCTCTCGCTGAAGCACTTTACATATAATAAAC
>CAYGVZ010000298.1:0-3678 GCA_964353475.1 uncultured Pirellulales bacterium
GATGGAATAGACGGTGTGCTCCGGGTTTGTAACCTGCTGATGCTTTGCAATCTGGCCGACCAACCGCTCGCCCTTGTCGGTAAAGCCGACAACCGAGGGCGTCAGGCGCGAACCCGACGAGTTTATCAAAACCTTCGGCGCGTTACCCTCCATCACGGCAACCACCGAGTTCGTTGTCCCCAGGTCAATGCCTATGATTTTGTTGGTAGCCATAAGTCAACTTCCTTTCGTTTTTTCCCAAATGCGCAACAGCTTCATTTTGATAATTGGGTTGCAAATACTGTGCCAGCAGGCATTCCCGTAACCATACAATCGTAACTCCGGTCAATTCAAGTACTTGTGGCTTTTGGACTTGTGTACTTGTGCTCTTTCTTATGCCATTTTGGCAGACGAAAAACTGCTCTTAACCATTGAGGGTAGAGCGGATGATTTTGGCGCGGAGTGCGTCGCGGTGCGTGGAATCAAGTTCCTTGCCGTAGTTAAGCTGGAGGTGGGCGGGCAGGGTGAGCAGAAAAAGCCGATTGATGGTGGCAATAGAAAGGCCCGTGTCCTTGCCGGTTTTGACGTCGCCGCCTCCCATTGCGCACAGCCGGTCGATTGCAGGCGTTGATGCTCCCAGATACTCGCGCATATTCAGGCCCAGGCGCAGGTGACTGAGTAAGAACAGGGCCTCCTGTGAGCTTATCAGATGCGCGCTCTTCAGCAGTGCAGTCGCGCGTGCGATTTTGTCGTCGAGGAGGTTTGTGTCCTGGCTGAGCAGGTGGCTTCTTGCCGCCTTTTCATACTCGACGATTTCCGGAATAATCGTGCTCTCGAATCTTGAGACGATTTGGTCTTCGGATACGCCGAGGGATGCCTGGTTGGACAGTTGATAGAAGTCGCCCGCCGCCTCCGTCCCTTCGCCGAAAAGCCCCCGCACGGCAAGCCCCATTGCCCTGGCGGCGTTGAGAAACTTGTCTATATGCCCCGTCATTTTGAGGGCGGGCAGATGCAGCATAACGGAGACCCTGACGGCGGCGCCGAGGTTGGTGGGGCAGGCGGTGAGATAACCGTACCTGGCGCTGAAGGCGTATTCGAGCTTGGCTTCAACGCAATCGTCGATGCGGTTCATCTGCTCGGCGCAGGCAGACAGTTGGCAGCCGCCCCTGAGCACCTGCATCCGCAGGTGGTCTTCCTCGTTAATCATTGCCGTGAAGAATTCCCGCCTGGCGATAACGGCCCCGCGAGGGCCTTTGCCGAAGGCGTGATTCTGGCTTATGAGGTGTCGCTCGACAAGGAAACGTCTGTCCAGCTCGGGTGCCTTGTCGATGCTGATGTAGAATACCTCATCACCCAGATCCAGCGACATCAGGACGTCTTTAAGGTCGCGGAGTATCTCCGCCCGCTCGGTGTTTGTGCATCGGGCAAGGAATTTATGGCCTGCCAGGTTTCGCGCCAATCGCACGCGCGACGATATGACAACATCGCACATCGGTCCGGCGCCCCCGAACCATTCATTTGTGTTACCGCTTATGTCAGTCAGTTTCATCGAAAGCCATCCCGATTATTCCATCTGCGATATCTGGTCTCGCAGTTTCGCAGCTCGCTCATAATCCTCGGTACGCACCGCCTCGTCTAATTGGTGGCGCAGGGCTGCAATCTCCATCCGCTTTTTGGACTCCTGCGGCATCCGCGAGGGCGTCTTGCCGCAGTGGGCGGTCTTTCCATCGTGGGCCTTTTTTATCAGCGGCTCGAGATACTTCTCGAAGACCTCGTAATCGTGGGGACAGCCAAGAACGGCCTTTTCACGAAAATCATCGAGTGTATAGCCGCAATGGGGGCACGCAAGCCCCTTGGCGGAAAGTCCTCCAATCTCGTCATCGCTCGGCTGGACCGAAAGCAGCCCGCTGAGCAGCTCGTTTATAGGTATCTGCGTCTTGACCGCTATGCCCTGCTCGGTTGCGCACTGCTCACACAGGTGTGTTTCAGTACGCACACCGTTGGTGATTTCGGTCAGGTGTATGGTGGCCTCTTTATTTTGACAGATTTCGCATTGCATATTCGCACAGCCGTCTTAGGCACATTATATCATAATCCCGCTCAAATAACTAATCGGCAAATCCCCCGCACCGCTCCACCAGATGGCGGCAGGTTCTTGCATCAGGGCTTATAAAATCTTGCACGGCAGCCCGCTTGTTCGTCAACCTCGACGTACTCCAGGTGGATTTTACGCGGAAGTCGCGGCTCAAGCTGTTCGTAAATATACCTCGCAACGTTCTCTGCGGATGAACCTGTCCCGCTGAAATAATCCACCTGCCCTATGGAGCCCTGGTCAAACGCGCCGACAACCTCATCGAGCAGCTTTTTCAGAAAATCAAAGTCAACTGCAAAGCCGTTCGAGTCGAGCCGGTCGTTGCTGACAGCGACGGTAGCCAGCCAGGTATGTTTGTGTTCGGGTTCGGGCGAGCCGTCCGGCCGGCCAACGCGATGCGATGCCTGAAAAGTTGTTTCAACGCTTACTCTAAACAATGTCGTTCTCCGTTATTCAAAACACACTCAGCGGCGCCTCGCTAACGTTTCGTATGGCCGAGGCGCTCCTGAAGCCGCTTATACACGTTAGGCGGAACAAGGTTCGATATATTGCCGCCCAGCGAAGCAACTTCACGAATAAGAGTGGAGCTGGTAAAGCCGTACCGTTCATTGGTCAGGACGAAGACCGTTTCGATGCCTGCCACGGCCCGGTTCGTCATCGCAAGCCCGAACTCATACTGCACGTCCGTCAAGCTCCGCAGCCCCCGCAGTATGACGTCTGCTTTCTTCTTGGCCGCGTACTCAACCGTCAGCCCGTCAAAACTCTCAACGAGGACGCCTGGAATATCGGCCACCAGTTCTTTTATCATTTCAACGCGTTCTTCGGGCGTGAACAGTTGGTTTTTAATCGGGCTTTTGCCGACCGCCACTATCAGTTCATCGAAGAGCTTTACGCCGCGCTCGATGACGTCTAAATGGCCGTTGGTTATCGGGTCAAACGAACCCGGAAATATCGCCCGTACAATCTTTGCGTTCATTGCCGAATCCTCAAATCAAAGTCCTTATTATACCGCCGTCGTCCTCGGCGTCAAACTGCCATTGCCGTTGATAGCAGGGAGATTCTGTTTGAATAGGGGTCGGCCCGCCACACCAATGGCGGGCAATCGCTGTTTTTTACCACGAATTAGCGCGAATGGGCACGGCGGGGCCAGATAATGCACGCCATGCCGAGGGCAGGTTTTTCAGACACGTGGAATTTCCTCGCAGATTCTGACCCAAGCTTTGTCACGGTCTGCCTTCATATTCGCCGGAGGTTTGTCCATATCACCGGCCGCTTGGTAATCATTCAGTGGCGTCTGCTCGTATGCACATGCTCGAACCGGAACCCAGATGATTTTCACCCGCCCACCTTCAGCTTTTTTGGGAGCGGGCACAATTCGTGCTCATAAATAAAATCAGACGCCAAGAAAATGCCGGCTGTGCCGCTGTAAGTACCGGCACAGCCAGAAGTTATCTGTAATATTCGTAATATTCCCTAAATGGCATCAGGGGTTGACGGCGCCCGGGGAAGGGGTGCCGGCCATCCAGTTGCCGGGGTCATTGCCGTAATTGCTCGGCGTTATCCTGCTCAGGGATTTACCGCCGCCATCGGCGGCAGTCGGCCAAAGG
>CAYGVZ010000299.1:0-3657 GCA_964353475.1 uncultured Pirellulales bacterium
TGCCCCCGCCCAGCGGGATGTCAGCCAGCGCGCATTTCCAGGTCATCCAGGAGGCCAGAGCCCTGATGGTGTCTATCGTCTCCTCGGGGTGGAAGCGGATGCCGCCCTTCGCTGGCCCCCGCGCATCGTTGTGCTGCACCCGGAACCCTTTGAACACGCACACCGTGCCGTCGTCCATGGTCACGGGCAGGGACACGTGCAGTTCCCGCATCGGCTCCCGCAGGATGGCGTGTACCGCGGGATCGAGGTCCAGTTCGCGCGCCGCCTTGTCCAACTGGGCCTGGGCGATCGCGAATGAACTCCGTTCTCGCGGTTCTCTGACTGCCTGGACTGTCACCGGCGTGGGTCCTCCCGGTCTGGCCGTGGAGCCCGAAGTGTACATCTTCGTGGAGTTAGCCGTGCTGAATATCAGGCTATTAGCAGGACTAATACTCAGCAGCACTATACGCTGCCCACTGCCTGCTGTCAAGCGCACTGGCCCCTGGGCGACCGCAGGCCGCCCCCGGCCGGCACGGGACCCGGCCAGGCGGCCCGGCCGCAACATCCCAGAGGGCGCTCCTTGGCCTTGGGCGACCCGGATGGCCCATCCAGGCTTGCAATCGGCCGGCCGCTTCGGTATCGTTGGTAGAGGCGAAGACCGCTTCGCCGGCCGGAAGGGGACGCAAGATGGAGAACGCGAGTCTGGTCAGCACGGGCGTGGCGTGGCTCGACCGCCTGCTCGGGCAGTTGCGCATCGGCGAGAACGTGGTCTGGGAGGTGGAGGCCGGCGCCCCCGGGGAGGCGTTCATGCGCGCCTTTCTGCAGACCAGTGCGCGAGGCGCCGGCAAGGCGGTGTACGTGTCCTTCAACCACTCGCCGGTCACCATGAGGGAGAAGTTGGGTGACCTCTTCGACGAGCCGCAGTCCATCCTGGTGGACTGCTTCACCGACGGCAAGGGCCACGGCGACCCCGTCTTCGCCCGCTTCTACGACACGGCAGCTGAGCAGGATCTGGCCCACGTGGTCCGCGTGAGGGAGCCGGGCGACGTCGAAGCCTTCACCACCGCCATCAACGCTATCGAGGGCGAAGCCGGCAGCGGCGCCAGGTACGTCTTCGACAGCCTGACCGGCATGGAAGACCTGTGGGCCGACCCGGCCCGCGCTTACCGCTTCTTCACCTACGCCTGCCCCAGACTGTATGACTTGCGGACGGTCGCCTACTGGCTCCTGGAGAAGGAGGCCCACTCCCCCTCGTTCCGGGCCAACCTCAAACACGTGACCCAGGTGGCCATTGACCTGTCGCGCTCCGAGGGAGGCCACACGCTGCAGCTGGTCAAGGCCGAGGGCCGGGCGCTGGGCGCGGAGGACGAGGTGCCCCAGCGCTACGAACTCGACGGCGGGGAATTGCGCCTGGTGGCCGACAGCAGGCGGGAACTGCTGCGGCTGGGCAGGGCCATCCGCGCCGCGCGGCTTAGACGGGGCCTCTCGCAGGCGGAACTCGCGGAAGTGCTGGGAGTCACCCCGAGCACCGTCTCCCAGGCGGAGCACGGCCTGATCGCCCTCTCTCTGACCAACCTCTTTCGCCTCGCGCGGGAGTTGCAGCTGAACCTGGCGCCCGTGCTCGCGCCCCAAGAGTCGCCCAAGGAGGCGATCCACGTCATCCGCGAGCGGGACCGAGCACGCACGCAGGTCGCCGGCAGCAGGCGCAAGCCCGTGTACCTCGAGAGCCTGCGCGGAACGGACACTCAGGGCGACCTCGAGCCGATGCTGCTGACCATGCCCCCCGGCGCGCGACTGACCAAGCATTTCTCTCTGCGCAAAGGCGCGGAGTTCGGCTTGCTGCTCACCGGCGAACTCGAGGTGGAGGTCGCCGGGCAGAGCCGCACCCTCCGCGCCGGAGATGCGATCTACCTCGAGCGCGACGCGCCCAGCGCGTGGTCCAACGTGGGCAGCGACGAGGTCAGGCTAGTCTGGGTGGTCGTCTCGAAATGAAGCAAGGCGAGGTCCAACGCCAAGCCGCAGCCTACTCTCCCTCATGCGAAGCAGCCAGCAACGGCGTGCCGCGGAAGGTAGGCTGGGCGCACAAGGCGGAGGGCCGACTTGACCGCTTCGGGTAGCCGATCCCGCCGCACCCCGCGCGCTGGCTGAAGCCGGAAAGTTACCTGCGGCTGCAGAATGAGCCGTGGACAAATCCCTCCGGGGCTACCAGCACCACTCATAGATTTGCGCTTGCCCCCCGCAACGCGCAGCACGCCTGAGATGTCGCCCGTCACCGCGTGATGTCCAATAACTCATCGGCGCTGCCCGGAAGGGATGCGGGCCGGTTCGACGACAGGATGATGGCCAATGGAGGGGCACCATCCGGCTTCGGATGCAGGGGCTGGGGTGACGGTCAGAGGTTCTGACCGTGCGACTGAGGGCGCCGGTGGCGATGCGGGCCCCGGCGCTAACGCCTGAGGCTGACATCCGGTGCTGACTACGCGGCCTTGCGGTAGTACGAGTTGAGAAGACCGCCCAGGAACTGCTCGCACTCCACCGCAAGATCCCCATCCGTCATCGCGCCGGCGCAATCCCGCGACATCTCCCCTGTCGCTCGGCGCTCCGGTATCCGATCGGCGATCCCCTGATGCGGACGATGGCCGTTGAAGAAGCTGACGTAGACCCGGAGTGCGCGGCGTAGGCTGTTCATGCCAACGAGTACGAGATGATCCAGGCATTCGCCGGTCACACTCCGCACCCATCGTTCCGCATGGGCATTGGCGTCGGGGGCGCGGAAGGGCGTCTTCACGATCTTGGCCTCGGCCGCAGCCAAGACCGTGTCGAAGTCCCAGGCCAACAGCTTATCTCGATCATGGAGAACGAAACGAGGGACGACGGCCACGTCCTCACAGGTCATCAGCAGGTTGCGCGCCATCTGCCGCATCCACTGACCGTGAGGGCAGAAGGTCGTTTCCGCCAGCACGATCCGGCGCGTACCCAGGTGCAGCACGAACAGCACATACGCCGTCCTCAGGCCAGAGAGGGTCCATACCTCCTTGGTGAAGAGATCGGCGCAGAGCATCACCTCGGCATGGCGAGAGAGGAACTGCTGCCAAGTGAGGCCGGCGCGCTGCGGCGACGGCGGCAGTCCACTGCGGCGCAGGATGTCGGCGATACAGCTCTTGGAGCGGGTGATGCCCAGCTTCAGCAATTCCCCACGGATGCGCTGGTAGCCCCAGCCATTCTCCCGCGCCAGGCGGCAGACCAGGGTTTCGATGTCGCTCGGTGTCCTGCGGCGGCCTGGTCCCCGAGTCCGGCGGGAGCTGCAGTCCCACTTCTGCCGCTCCAGTCGCCGTTGCCAAGCCAGGATCGTCTCCGGCTTGACGATGCTCACCACATCCTGCATCAGGGAGCGGCCTATGGCCAGGGCGGCTTTGGCTAACGAGCGGCGTTCCTCTTTGGTGAACCGCAGCCGGCCAGGAATCTTTCCCTTGAGAATCCTGTTCTCCAGCCGCAGGTACTCGTTCTGGAGGGTGAGCTCCCGACAAAGCAGCCGTGCCACGGTCGCGATGACCGGCAGGCCCGCCCAATCCAGTCCTCGTTCGACGACATCCTCCATCCTCGGTGCCTCTCAGCGCAGGGGGTATACACGAGCGGAGGGAATACCACAATGTCGGCTGTGCCAGGGCCCTGAAAGGC
>CAYGVZ010000300.1:0-3629 GCA_964353475.1 uncultured Pirellulales bacterium
GGCCATTTTGGTCCTGATGTCGTACATACTGGCGAGGACTATGACGTTCAGATTCTGGTTGCAGCGCTGGCAGAGTATGCTCAATGTTTCAAGCTGCTTGCTGAGTCCGTGCAAAGAAAAGTAGCCGGTCTCAACGGGGACGATTACGTCTGTCGCAGCCCGCAGCGCATTAAAGGTCAGCAGCCCGACGGCGGGTGGGCAGTCAACTACCACGACGTCGTAGTCGTCTTTTACCGTATCGAGGACTCTCCTGAGGCAGTCCTCGCGGTCGGGGACACCGGCCATTTGCTGATCGAAGGCGGACAGGTCTATGCTTGCGGGGGCAAGCTCCAGGTGGTCGGTGATTTCCCACAGTATCTCGTTAAGCCGAGTCGGCTCGTTCCTGCTGAAGCTGATGAGGACGTCATAAATACTCTGCTCGATTTGTTCCTCGGGGACAGCCAGGCCCACGGCGCAGTGCGACTGCGAGTCCATATCGACTAACAGTGTGCGATGGCCTGCTTCTGCCAGGGTGCTTGCGAGGTTGATAGAGACCGTGGTCTTGCCACAGCCACCCTTTTGGTTGACAATAGCTATGGTTCTCATAAGTTTGTCGAGGCCCCAAAACAGGTTAACCAACGGCCCCGCCTGAGGCGGGTCGCCAGGGTTCTTCCGGTACAAAGTCACTAACCCCGTTAGATTATTCGGCAGGGGCGGGGGCAAAACTTTATACTTTTATGGGACCGGCCGATAAAAAACAGCGATAGCAGCACAGATAATTGCAGTTACCGGCCTTTTCAGTGCCGTGCCGGAGCAGCAGAACAGCAGCAGTCGTTGCGCACAGCGTTGTCCCCTTCGTTTTTATCGGTCGCAGGGGCGGCTACTTCAGATTGGCCGGGTCTTCCATACTCCGCTTCCGACTTCCATCCTTCGCCCTTAAGGGGCTTCGGAGGACTGGTCGTTTGCGATACGTCGGACAAGTCGCTTCGACTCGCCAGTTTGCGGTTCCAGGTAGCGTTTCCGTAGGGATCTCCGCCCCCTGGGGACAGGATGCGCTCCGAGTCCCCGGTTTGCAGGTCCAAGGAGCTTTCCCGTAGGGATCTGCGCTGCGCTTGAAATTCAACATACTACGCTCACTTTTTCATTGTTGGATGGGGATTATACACTTGGAATTGTTCGGTGTCAAGTGAAATTTTCCACCAGAAGGCGCAAAAACAGGGGTTGCTGTCTTGGCCGGGAAGAAGCTGCCTTGAGGGAACCGGGGTGAGCAAAGCCGAATCAAATCGAAGGAACGCAATACGCACGACAATCAAAGTGTGGTCAGTCCCTTTGCTTTATACCGCCTCGCCAATTGCCTTCCGCCTGGTTGTCTTCAGCAATCTCCGGCTGTGCTCCCGCCCAGCAGATCATCCCCCACGCGCCGTTGTTGTTGCACACATTCGCCTGCAGCACCGGTCTTGTTCCAGCGCCCCTCGCCCCTATGCCGCTCCACGTGTTTGCCTCGCAGACGTTTCCTCTGGCTTTACCAGCAGCACCTTTCTCGAAACATATGCCTACAGGATTGTTCCTGTTACATATATTACTTACAAGCGTCACTGCGGTGCCGCTCCCCCAGACACTGATGCCGCGCCAACGGTTCTCCAGGCATTCATTGTCCTCAGCCGTCCCTGCGCAACCATCGCCGAACTGTAGACCTCCCCCGTGGTTTCTAAGAAGCCGGTTTTTCTTCAGAATCGGGCTTGTACCTGTGTCAAACACAGCGATACCGCTGCACCAGTTCTCTTCACATAAATTTTCCTCAACCAGACCCGCGGCCCCCTTAAACAGGCAGATGCCATTGCCCCCATTCTGTATGCAGCGGTTTGCCTTCAATACTATCTCCTCTCCAGCAGCACGAACGTAAATCCCACATTCTCGGTTTTGCTCACATACGTTTTCCTCCGCCTTACCAACTGCGTTATCCGTAAACAATATGCCGTGCATAAGGTTTTTACGGCAGACGTTCGAGCAAACGCTCGCCGAAGTACCGTCGTGTATGACCGCGACTCCAGCGCTATTATTATCTTCGCACACATTCTCGCTGGCCGTTCCCGTCGCCCCGTCTGCAAAACATATCCCCCCCTTTGCATTTCGCCGGCAAGTATTGGCCCTTATCGTGACATATCTTCCCGACGCTACCAGAATTCCCTGATAAGAATTTCCCTCGCAGACGTTGTCGCAGGCACTGCCCTTCGCACCGGCACAGAACAGTATCCCCTCGTCGTTGTTCCTGCGGCACTGGTTTTCGGCAATCTCCGCCAGAGTATTGAGGTCTTTTATCAGTATCCCTTGTCTAACATTTTCTTCGCTGATGTTGGCCCGTGCCCGACATTCGGCCCCTTGGCTTATTTCGATTCCTGCCAGTCCGTTCCTGCGGCACTGATTACCCTGCACTGTGGCAAATGTGTTCTTACCAACGACTCCGATGCCGGCCGTGTTGTTATCTTCACAGATGTTGCCCTCGAGAATCCCGTTGCAATCAAGGTAAAAACATATCCCTCGGTCCTGGTTTTGCCTGCATACATTCCCGCTTATCTGAACGGACCCGCCGGCCTGTGTCACAAGGATTCCTCCTTTATTGTTATACTCGCACAGATTATCTGCGACCGTTCCCGCGGCGCCGATGTTCAGGACTATTCCCTGGAGGTGATTGTAACGGCATACGTTATTCACGATGTTGACGGCTGTGCCCGTGCCGTACAGGATGATGCCGGTCGAGTTATTGTCCTGGGAGACGTTGTTACGTACGTTCGCTGCCGCGCCGTCACCGCACGAGATTCCATATTGGCCGTTTCCATTACAGTTAACATCGCTGACTGTTACGTGTGATCCTTTACCTGCTGTATAGACCCCTGTAGCAGCGTTGTTCTCAAAAGTCCCCGCGCTCACTTGTCCCGTAGCGCCAAGAATGCAGATACCGTTGTCGCCGTTGCTTCTGGCGGTCGTACGCACAATGTCCGCAACTGTATTCGTCCCCGTGATGTATATGCCGCTCTTGCCGTTTGATTCCACTATGCAGTTAGTTATCTCGACGGCGCCGTCCGTAACCTCAATGCCATTGCCTGAAAAGCCCAAAACTCTGCAATCAACAAGCTCGGCTGGGCCGCCCGCAAGGTTGATGCCTGCTCCATCTGACTGGTCTCCGACTGTTTCGCAGGATTCAACGGTGACCCCTCTGAGCAAGGTTTTCAGCGAGTTCGGGTCTCTGTCTTCTGGGCACGACAAAGAGATTTTGCCGCGGATAATCACTTTTTCCCTCCCCCTGCCCACGTATTTAACCCCTGCTTTCAGCTCAAGTGCCCCAATGTCGTAAGTACCCTGTCTTATGACAATGGTATTGCCAGCTGTAGCGTTTGCCGCCTGCAGACGCAAGCTCTCCACACTATCCACAATAGTTGGCGGACGCGCCTTGCCAAAATGCCACACAAATATGCCGGCGAAGAATACTGCTGCCGGCACAGCAAGGCGGCAGACCCATTTCGTCGGGCTTGTCATTGCCCCGCCCCTCCATTCACATCGTCTGGCGTTTCGGATTGCCGCTCTGCCTTCGACGGCCCCGCCTGACCTTGCGCTGGAACGCTGTTGCGGCGCCGGTCGGTTCGATCAACACG
>CAYGVZ010000301.1:0-3612 GCA_964353475.1 uncultured Pirellulales bacterium
TTTGCCGATGCACCACTGCCTCTGCGAACGCAAATGCAGGTGCCTGTGTTTGAGAAGGAAATCAACGCCGTGCGATTTAGGCGTTATCGGGTAATCCTTCGCTGCGTGGACGACCTTGCCATCCGTAACCGCTAATTCATATCCGCCGACGCTCCGCTGCTCCTGTCGCACAAGACCAGTCAGCATCAGCGATGATTCCTGCCCCAAATGCTCCAACTGCTGATACAGTTCATCAGGGATTTTGCCTTTCTCGATGACGCACTGGCAAAGCCCCGTCCCATCCCGCAGTATAATGAATTGAATTTTTCCACTCGACCTCGCCTGATACACCCACCCGGCGAGCGTTACTTCCTGCCCGACAAAGTTTTTCAGTTCTTCTACCAAATGTCTGTTATTTTTCATTACTGTTTCCTCACTCAAATCAGCCGAAACTACCTGTCCGGCCATAGAATATACACCGCAAAACGGTTCTCGGAAAGCACATAGTTTCGTACGTTGCGATTCTCCCAACATGATCTATCTTTTGACAGGTTCCTGATGATGTGATACCGTTTAGCTAAGCTGAAATGGTTAGGCAAATGCTACTATAACCACGGAGCCATCATGGGAACGTTTGTATTTGCACTATTACTTGGTGTCGGAGGAATCTTTGTTGCTATATTCTACACATTCATTATTGGTCTTGCTGGTGCGCCAGGTGCCCTATTGTCTGTCTCTGCCGCCAAGCGTTCGCCTAATGGAGTCACGCCCATGTGGGGCTTATTTCTGACTGTGGCCGGCCAGCTTTACACTTCATTGGTTTTTGTTGCATTTGTTATCAATTTCGTCGAAGCTCACCTCATCGGGGCAAGAGGCACTGGTAAGTGGGTTGCTTGGGTGGTTGCGTTTTTCGTCGCTGTCGCACCTCCGGCAATTGCGCTCAAGGATGCAGCCCATGCCGAACGACGAAATGTCCAGCATATTGCCATGACTCTCACTGCTCCGCTCACACTGCTGGGGGTTTTTCTATTCCGGTTCTTTCCGGCAGTTATGAACGTTGGCTGGGGGTGGGTACCGCATTTCTAGTATGGCTCGGCATAACCGGCACTTGCTGCTGATGGCGGCGGGTGAGTAGCGGCATTAGGCTGGGACTGGAAAGGTAAAAACAATATGCCTAAAGCCAAGAAGAACTCCGAGCGTGAGAATCGCATCGAGATGGAAATCATTGTTGATGCTTATGGTCCCGAGGAACAGGCGATGGGTTGGTATTACTACCTTGAAGGCAAATTGCATTTTCCGTTTCTCGCCAAGTGTATCGCCGAAAGAGATGTCTCGCCCCTATGCAAGGGCGATGAAGTAGAAATTGCGGGAATGGCTCCCGAAGAGGAATGTCAGCACGAGATGTTTGTCGAGATGCGCTGGCAGAGACGAACGCTTGCGGTTCCTTTGTCGCAATTAGAACCAATCGCCAAGCCGGACAAGGATACAAGAGAAGCTATCGCGGACTGGCATTACTGGGTTGACCAGGGATATATGTTGTAAGCGGTGGCCGCAAGAAAACCCGGGAATGCCATACTGATTTTGAAATATCCTCTGAACGCTGTACGCTGGGCGTTCAGATTGTCAGCCGCGGCCGACGAGCTTGAGTTTTCGGATTTTCTCCTGGAGCCACAGGTTAATCAGGGTATTGGGTGAGACGCCCCTTTCTCTGGCCGCTCGGCAAATGGTCTGCGACAACCCTCTTTCAATGCCATAGAAGGACTCTTCGGATTCGAGGCGTACAGTTGCTCTGGCTGAGCGGGTCCTGTCCCAGAAGTCGGACAGATCATGCGTATCCCAGAAGTCGCCCATCGCACCGTAGGTTCCAGTCCCAGAGATGCTGCTTTTTCTGCTTCTATCTTTTCTCATATCGTTTTCTTTCCGCAACAGTCATATTGCGAGCCGTTAGAATCAGTATGCGCTGGTCTGCTTTATAGACGAAAAACGCAATCAGATATCTTCCTGCTCTGGTCTGCCCCAACGCTGCATATACATTTTCACCCCGCCGGTATCCTTTCTCGACGAAGCGAAACATTGCTCGTTCTTGGAGTATCTGACGGACTTCCTCCTGAGAAACACCGTGCTTGCTGCTGATTTTCTCAACGACAGAATCCAGCCAGACAATTCCCTTTATCCTCATGGCCGCCAATTCTACCCTATACAAAGTGAACCGTCAATACCGATTCCCAAATGCTGTGCGCTCGTTACATATCCAGCTTTTCCCGCAGATGGTCTTTTAAGCATCGTCTTTGTTGAGCCGAACTTTGATGACCACTTTTCGAACATCAGCAGGGCCAGCGAGCCGGCAGCAGGGGAGGTGGGCGTCGTTGGGGAAAAGGATACAAAACAAGCCCGGTTCGAGTTTGACTTTCGTGATTTCTTTCGGCGTTCGATAAAAGGCGATGTCCTTTTGCGGGTTGTATTCTTCCGCAATTGTCAGGCCGTTTAATGGTGCGTAGCCGAGAATCTCTTCGCCTGCCAATAAAAACTGGATGTCGATATACTTCCTGTGGGCTTCGAGCTTGGTGGAAACCCCCAGGCGGGCCTGGGGGCTAAACATCGGTTTGGTTGTGTATCGCTGAATCGTGTAGTAGATATCGTCCCCATAGACGGTATATCGTCCGTCGCTCTTTTGAGACAGATTACCGTCCCTCATTATCTCAAATGCCCTTGCGAATCGAGGATGCAGAGCAGCATACATAGCGGCGTTTTCAATTCGGTCGAGAATCATTTTTCACGCATCTGCCTTTTCGCGCACATAGCCATGTTCATTTTCCATTTTTCTTTTCCGCCGGTTGTTTTGGCCTGGCAGTCGGCCAGATTGGGATGTCATCCGGCCTGGGCGTTTCCAGCCCCGGTCTCCAGCCGCCAACGCCGTCTTCATCTTTGCCGTTAAAGCCCGCACTGTACAACCGAAAATTCCCATCGCCTGGCTTATACACAAACGCATTTCCGTTGGTGGGGTCAACAAGCGTATCGGCCGGCAGCAGGGCGGCAATCTCATCGATCGCACCCGGCCAGGAGCCGTGCTCTACTTTGTATTGCACCAGACCAACGATGATATGGCTGCCTCTGCGCATCGCCAGTTGTTGCAGGTACAACTGGTGAAATCTTACCGGCTCGTCTTTTGGCATCCACAGGTGCTCTATCATCCAGCGATACCAATTAACAACAAACTTACTGACGAAATCCAAGGACAAACCAAACCGCACGTCTTTCGCTAAACTCAATGGGTACGGGTAATAGCCCGGCTCAGGCATCCTGTCCAAACCCTTGAATTGCCTGTCAACTATTCTGCCGAGGTTTGCGGGATTAAGCGGCATATTCAGGGCCCAAAGGACGGCATAAGGTTTGTACTGACTGGCCGGCTCATCTTCGTCGCCTTCCCCCAGTGTGCCAGGCCAGGTGAACCTGATTTCGCCTTCGTCCTTGATCTCGGAGAGACGGCCGTCGAGATGCTTGAATTGCAATTTTCTGACCTCAAGGATTTTAGACCAGTTCTTGCTCCAATTGTTCACCGATGGCAACAGTCGGCGACCGATAAACTCAACCTGCTCACTGCTCGGCGATTCTTCCAGCAGGAACCGATTGATT
>CAYGVZ010000302.1:0-3610 GCA_964353475.1 uncultured Pirellulales bacterium
ACATCTCGCGCTACCCCATTTTAACATGCGCGCGAGTTTTTTTCATAATGCGTATAAGTCGTAATGGCAGTGCTGTCCGATGCAATGATTTACCGGCCCGCCGGGTTAGTTCAGGACGAGACCGCACGTTTTCTTGACACGACCTTCCGCAATTCCTCTAAGAAGAACACAATAACCATAAGAACGGCCAGTACTGCCCACTGCTGCCAGCCGAGACCTGTTGTATTGAATATCTCCTGGAAGAAAGGCGTATAGATTATTACCCAGACAACGACAAGCTCGAAAATGATACCCCAGAGGATGAGTTTGTTGTTAAGGAATCCGAGCTTAAATGCGGAGTGTTTCTCGCTGCGGCAGGCAAAAATGTTGGCAATCTGCATTACTACGATGCCGACAAAAACCGTTGTCATCGCCGCCAGATGCAGCGGATTCGTGAATGTAGTGTCGTTTGGCTCCAGTTGCATTCCGGGTTTCCAGCCGCCCTGATAAAGGACAAAGTAATAAGCGAACAGAACGGCTGCTGCGTTCAGCAGGCCCAGAACTATGTAACCGCGAAAGAGAACCGTCTTGTTTATAACGCCCTTGCCCTTCTGCCGCGGGGGAACATCCATTATCCCCGGTTCGGGTTTTTCTACGCCCAATGCCAGGGCGGGCAGGGTCTCTGTCCCCAGGTCGATGGCGAGAATCTGCATAACGGTGATGGGGACAGGAATCTTGAACAGGACATAGAAGATATAGGGAACGGCTTCGGGAACAAGGTGCGCGAAAATGTAAGTAATGAACTTCTTAATGTTTTCAAATACGGTCCGGCCTTCTTCAATGGCTGCGACAATGCTGGCAAAATTGTCGTCAACGAGAATCATTTCCGCCGATTCCTTGGCCACATCGGTTCCGCGCAATCCCATAGCCACCCCGATGTCGGCGCGCTTGAGCGCAGGGGCGTCGTTAACGCCGTCGCCCGTGACGGCGACAATACAGCCCATCTGCTTAAATACGTTCACGACCCGCAGCTTGTGCTCAGGATTAACCCTCGCAAAAATCACTTCGTTCTTTGAAAGTACCTCCTGCAACTGCAGGTCACTTAAACGGCCCAAATCAGCTCCGGTCACAACCTGCGGGTCCGGCGACGAGACGATCCCAACTTGTTTTGCAATCGACAACGCCGTTACCTGATAGTCGCCGGTAACCATTACGACGCGGATGCCCGCCTTTCTGCACAGGGCGACGGCATCCCTGACTTCCGGTCGAGGCGGGTCGTACATCCCGGCCATGCCGATAAATGTCAGGTCTCTCTCGACCGTCTGCGCCGAAGAATCTGCAAGGTCTTTGGCGTCGAGGTCTCGCCAGGCAAAACCGAGAATTCGCAGACCATCTTTGGCGAAGTCGTCTAATCTCGCGGCAATTTCCGCTTTCTTCGAGCTTGTCAGGTCAACCACGTCGGCGCCGAGAATAATCCTGGTTGAGAGTTCCAGAAGCTCTCGCGGAGCGCCCTTGACAAAAACGGCCAGGCGGTCGCCGGGGAGCTGATTTATGCTGCTCATCCTCTTGCGAATGGATTCAAAGGGAAAGCGTTTTCGCAGCGGAAAATCACGGCACCGGCTTTCATAATCGAATCCGGCTTTTCGAGCCAGCGTCAATAACGCCCCTTCGGTGGGGTCGCCGATAATGCTCCAGTATTTTTGCGTCTCAGACGGGCAGACGAGCTTGGCGGTGCTGCATAATACCCCGGTGCGTATCAGAAGGTCGAGGTTATCATCCTTGAACGCATCGGGCGCAAGGGCTTTGCCTTCGTAACTGAATGACCCGGTCGGCTCGTAGCCGCTGCCTGCGACTTCAATTATCTTGTCGTTAATCAAAAGCTTCTTAACGCACACCTCGTTGGTTGTAAGGGTGCCGGTTTTATCCGTACAAATGACATTTGTACAACCAAGCGTCTCTACAGATGACAGTTTCTTGATTAAAGCGTGCCTCTTCACCATCCGCTGAACGGCCATTGCAAGAGCAAGCGTGAGTGTAGGCATAAGGCCTTGGGGGACGTTGGCTAGGATGATGCCTATAGCAAACATCGCTGAGGTCGTTGCGGTCATTTGTGTGAACGCCAGTCCCACAAAAAAGAACACAAGGCCCATAACAACAGCGATGACCGTAATCAACTTGCTGACGCGGTTTACCTCCTTTTGCAGGGGGCTTAACTCTTCTCTAACCGTTTGAGTCAGGTACGCAATCTTGCCGATTTCCGTGCTCATTCCCGTTGCAATAACAACTGCTCTGCCCGTTCCCGCGGAGACATTTGTCCCGGCGAAAATCAGGTTCGGCATCTCCAGCCACAGGAAGTCCTTGCTGTCCTGGAAGCCCTCAGCCATCTTATGGGACAGTTTGGACTCGCCGGAGAATGCGCTGTTGTTTACTCGCAGCTCGTGCGCCTCTATCAACCTTGCGTCGGCGGGGACGTGGTCTCCTTCCTCTGTGAGCACGATGTCGCCCGGAACAATGTCGTCGGTGGGGACCTTTGTTTCCGCGCCGTCCCTCACCACGCGGGCATAGGAAGGAATCAGTTCTTTCAGGGCGTCTATTGCTTTTTCCGCTTTGAACTCCTGCCAAAAGGCGAAAATTGCGTTAACAAAAACTACCACTATGCAGGCCCAGCCGGCCTCGGGCATATCGGCCCAAAAAGAAAGACCTGCTCCCACCCACATCAGAACAGCGAGAAGATTGGTGAAGTGCGAAAGGAATCGCACGGTCAGCGGCGTTCTCCTTATGGCTTTCAACCTGTTGGGGCCGTATGTCTCTAACCGTTCCAAAGCCGATTTCTTGCTCAGCCCGCCCTCTCCGGTTGCAAGCTCCAGATAAATGTCCTCCCTGGTCAGGCCGACAAAGCCGTCTTTTTCTATTCCACCTTCCTTCAGGATATGATAAAGTTCGTCGTCTGATGAACACTGCCTCAGTTGTCCCACGAGGACCTTGTTGCTCAGGAGCGTCGAGACCTTTGAGAGAACCTTCAGGTGCAGTTCGGTCTCAAGAATCGGCGTCAGGAAAAGCACAACCAGATAAACGGCTTTGCCATCGACTGCAGAGAAGTCAATACCATGCCTGGAAAGGCCGACAAAAAGAACCGGCTCTTTCAAATCGGCAATCCTGGCGTGAGGAATGGCTGCGCCGTCCCCTATCCCCGTAGTCGCCAGCTTCTCCCTCTTTAGCAGAGCGTCCAGGATGTCGTTTCTGTCCCTGACCTTCTGTTTCTTGTGAAGCTGCTCCACTATCTCCGAGAAAGCAGCTTCACGGGTATGAGACCTGAGATTTGCCGTCACCAAATCTTTCTGTATCAGGTCGGAAATCTTCATGGTTTTGACCCTTCATAGATGACAAAGGCGAACTGACTCAGAAAAGCTGAGAAGTGGCAGGAGATATTTAAACCCCTACGCAGATACCTCATAGACCCTTGCTCCCTTTCCGGGCAAAGGGTTACGAGACATCCGCATCTGGCTGCTCGTTTAACCATTGCCCTTTCAAATGCCTGCGAGGTTAGCTGCCGGGCTTGAGCTTGAAAGTGCTCTCTCCTCTTACGAGGATTGCGCCCCAAGACATTGGGTCCCCCGCGTCCACGCTGTGC
>CAYGVZ010000303.1:0-3574 GCA_964353475.1 uncultured Pirellulales bacterium
CGCCAATAAAATCGTCGAGGACTCGCTCGATGACGTCAATAATGTGCGCACCTGCGCGTTTGAATACGACGATGCCGGCCCTGTTAAGGCGACATTATGCTGGACCGACCCGCCCGCCTCCGCCGCCAGCGGCCTCGATAATCCATCGCCGCGATTGGTCAACGACCTTGATATCCGCATCACCGACCCCAACGGAACAACTTACTACCCCTATGTTCTTGACAGGGCCAACCCCGGTGTGCCGGCTGCTGTCGGCGATAATACTACGGATAACGCCGAGCAAGTACTGATTCAATCGGCTTCAGTGCCGGGCGTTTACACCGTTACCGTCACATACAAAGGGACATTGACAAACGGCGTCCAGCACTACTCGCTCATTCTTACCGGCCAGCGCACTCGTCCACACATTCCCGGCGACTTGAATGACGATGGACTGGTGAACTTGGAGGACGTCGCGACCTTTTCGCTATACTGGCTGAGTGGCGAGCCGACCTTTGACATTGCCCCGGCCGGCGGTGACGGTATCGTCAACTTCCTCGATTTCGCCGCCTTCGCCGAAAACTGGAACTAACGACCTTAACCGGCTGCATATCGCTTTCACCGCAAGTCCCTTTGTGCTATAATGCCTGCCGCTGAGCGTTTTCATAAAGGGTGAGTATATGACCGACCGTGCAATCTCAAGGCGCAACTTACTGGCAAGCGCCGGTCTCGCAGCAACTGCAATGGCAATCAAGCCGATTCCGGCAAAAGCGGCCGATTCAGCCAAACCGGTCTTCACTTATTGTCTCAATATGGCGACAATCCGCGGCCATAAATTGTCCCTTCTTGACGAGATTGATACCGCTGCCAAAGCGGGTTATTCCGCTGTTGAACTCTGGCTCGAAAAAATAGGCGGATACGTCAAGACAGGGGCCACTCTGCCTGATTTGAAAAAGCGAATTGCCGACCTGGGCCTGACTGTTGCCAACGCCATCGGCTTTGCGTCCTGGATTGTCGATGACGAGACGGAGCGGGCCAAAGGTCTTGAACAGGCCAAACGTGATATGGACACGGTCGCACAAATCGGCTGCAAACACATCGCCGCCCCTCCCGTTGGCGCTCAGCGAGCGACCCCCATCGACCTCGCAAAGGCCGCCGAGCGCTACAGGGCGCTGCTCGATATCGGCGACAAGATGGGCGTTGTTCCAGCCCTTGAGCTTTGGGGTTCTTCTGCGAACCTGCATTTGTTGGGCGAGGTAACGTTCGTGGCGGTCGAGTCGGGACATCCGTCGGCCTGCATCCTGGCGGACGTCTTTCATATTTATAAGGGCGGTTCTGACTTCGCGGGCCTCAAACTCCTCAGCGCCGCGGCCACGCCTGTATTTCATATCAATGATTACCCGGCCGAGCCGCCGAGGGACAAAATCAACGACAGTGCCCGCGTTTATCCCGGCGACGGCGTCGCACCCCTTACGCAGATTCTCCGCGACCTGCACACCAAAGGCAGCAACATCGTCCTTTCCCTCGAACTGTTCAATCCCGACTACTACAAACAGGACCCGCTCGAAGTAGCCAAAACAGGTCTCGCAAAGTTGAGAACAGCCGTTGATAAAGCAATTGCTTGATAAAGAAAGGGAGTAGGAATATGGACAAGCACAACTGTAACCATCGCAATAGTGCACCCATCCTGGCCACACTCCTTGCGGTATTCGTTGTGGCGGGATGTACTGATTTATCCCGTAAAGGAAGCGGCGATTCCGGCGAGATACAACTATTCAACGGCAAGAACTTAGACGGCTGGTACACCGTCCTCGAAACAAAGGGCATAAACAATGACCCTGAAGGCATCTTCAAGGTTGAGGACGGCCTCATTCATATCCTCGGCAAGGAATTTGGATACCTCTGCACCAAAAAGGAATATGAAAACTATCACTTGACCGTCGAATTCAAATGGGGCGAGAAAAAGTTTCCCCCTCGCGAAAATGCAAAGAGAGACAGCGGCATTCTGTATCACTTCCCCGCCGATAAACGCGATGAGGTCTGGCCGTACTGCATCGAGTGCCAGGTGCAGGAAGGCGACTGCGGCGACTTCTGGCTCGTAGGCCCTTCCCTGACTGCGAACGGCCAGCGTTTTACCAAGAAGTTCGACCGAATCATAAAAACCAAAGACGCTGAAAAACCCTGGGGCCAGTGGAACACTATGGAAGTCATCGCCGACGGCTCAAAATGTACCCATATCGTCAACGGTGTGGTTGTCAATGAAGCTGTCGATGCCAGCAGCCACAAAGGCAAAATCCTCCTCCAGTCGGAAGGCGCAGAGGTCTGGTATCGGAAGGTAACTCTGAAACCTTTGCGTCCGTAGATTCGGAACAGTGTATGACTTTGACGGAACAGATAAAACAAAAAGCGATTGAACTGGGCTTCGACCTGGTCGGCGTAACCGATGCGTCCCCGATAGATGCTCGGCAGGCCGAGGAATTTATCCGCTGGCTTAAGTGCGGTTACGCGGGCCAGATGGATTTTATGCACAGCGGCCTTGAAAAGAGGATAGCTCCCTGCAAACTGCTGGCTGGCGCTGAGTCGGTCATTGTTGTGGGTCTGAATTATAACCCGCCGCATTTGTCGAAAGCGAAGGAGGCGGCCGCGGGGCAAGCCGGCTGCCTGGGACTGGTGGCTGCATACGCCCAGTACGAGGACTACCATCCGTTCATTAAGGGTCAACTGCGAAAGCTGGCCCAGTACCTGGTATCGGTTGCCGGCGGCGGGATAAAATTCAAAATCTGTGTCGATTCGTCGCCGCTGGCGGAACGCGCCATCGCCGCACGTGCGGGCCTGGGCTTTATCGCCCGTAATCATATGCTGACCAATCCCCGGGTCGGCGCCCGGATACTGTTGGGCGAGATAGTAACAACGCTCAAGCTTGAGCCGGATAAACCCATCGCCCACGACTGCGGCGAATGCAGCAGTTGCATCGCCGCCTGCCCGACAAAGGCCCTTTCGCCGGACGGCTTCTTCGACGCAACTAAGTGCATTAGTTACCTGACGATAGAGCACAAAGGGCAAATTGCCCCGCATCTCGCATCGCAGGTGAGCAATCGTATCTTCGGCTGCGGCGAGTGCATCGCCGCGTGCCCCTATCAGAAGACAGCGCCTTGCCGCAAAAACGGCAATTTCAGATTTCATCCCGAACGGGCCGCGATTGAATGTGACAGGGTCCTCGCTATGACGGCGGAGCAGTTTGAAACGGAGTTCGCGGGTTCGCCCATTATGCGTACCGGCCTTGAGCGACTCAAACGCAACGCCCAAATCTGCGTTGCAAACTGCTGCGCGTAGGTTGTCTTGCCGGTGCAGTTGACAGGCCTGCCTTCATATAAGGCGCGAAAACACGAAGATTTCTAATCGCGGATTACGCAGAGGACGCAGAGATTTTAGACACGAAGGACTCAGAGAACCGCGAAGGAAAAAAATAAAAAATACTTCGTGCACCTTCGTGAGCTTCGTGGTGAAGAAAAATACTTGCTTTTGTTTCCAGTTTGGCGATATAGTGGCGCGGTAAGGCCGGAAGTCCTTCGACGGTTCGACTCCTTCGACAAGC
>CAYGVZ010000304.1:0-3574 GCA_964353475.1 uncultured Pirellulales bacterium
CTTACCCTTTCCTGCATTACAGGCAAGCATCTGCGCATCGAGAATATCCGCGCCAGGAGGTCCAACCCCGGCCTGGCAAAACAGCACCTTGCATGCGTCGAGGCGGCAGTTGCGGTGTGCGGCGGCGAATGCAAAGGGGGGGAACTCGGCTCAAAAACCCTCGATTTCCAGCCGGGCGTCATTGCAGGCGGTGATTACAATTTTGATATCAGCTCAGCAGGTTCTGCGTCGCTGGTGATTCAGACGGTTCTTCCGGTGTTGTTTTGTGCCGACAAGAAGTCAACAGTTGCCGTGACAGGCGGGACGCACAACCCCTGGGCGCCGCCTTTTGATTTTGTCAATGAGACGTTCCTGCCTGCGATAGCATCTGCGGGTTTCAAAGCTGAGTGCCGATTGTTGCGATACGGTTTCTTCCCCGCGGGCGGCGGGAAAATCACCTTCGAGATTCAGCCGGGACGAAGCGATGAGGGAAGGCCCATTGACCTGTGCGACCCATTGGACCCGCCGCGACTGTTGGGGAAAATCTATACTGCTAAGCTCCCTCCTGATATAGCAATGAGGCAAAAGAAACTTCTGTCGGCAAGCGAGCTGGAATTCGCGCAAGTGGAGCGAGTGAACGTTACCGACAGCGACGGCGCGGGCAACTGCGTTGTGATTCGCGTCTGCACCTTCAATCGGACGACTGTCTTTACCTCTTTTGGAGCGAGGGGTAAGCCGTCTGAAAAGGTCATCGAGGAGGCAGTCGAGCAGACGAGGACGTTTCTGGAAAGCGGCGCAGCGGTTGACAGCCACCTGGCCGACCAGCTCTTAATCTATATGGCCCTGCAGAAAAGCGGCTTGCCTCGCCGGAGAGAACTCGCCTCCCCAGACGCGAGGCAGAGTGGGTCTGCTTCGCCCGTGAAGCAAGGCGGGCAAGTCAAGGCGGGCCGCTTCACGACCAGCGAAATATCAAACCACCTGACCACCAACATCGACGTGATAAAGTCATTTCTGCCCGTCGATTTTGCCGTAACAAGTCAGGGCGGCGTTCACCGGATTGAGTGCCGCCCGCACGACTCGCGTGGTACGACGAATTAGAAGAATCGTCACCCTGAGTCCACCAGAGGCGGGCGAAGGAGGATTGATGGTGTTTTTATTGTCACAAAGCACAAGAAGATTACTCGTTTCTTTCTTGCAAACTGGGCAAGTAATGCCGTATAATTAGGTTTGGTTCGCCTGCCCTGAGCAGAGTCGAAGGGTTGTTTTGCGGACGATACAGAGGATGGAGGAAAAACGGATGGATATTCAAAGTCGCCGATGGGGGCAAAGGGTGGCGTTCTATCTGGTCAGTTCGGTTTTTTACACTATGATAATTCCCGGCTTCCTTTTCGCCGCCGGCTCTATTAAGGGCTGGGGACATCAGGTTGTCGGCGGAGACCTCAGTAAGGGCTTCACCTCTGTCGCCGCAGGAGAGTGGCACTCTCTTGCCCTCAAATCCGACGGCTGTATCCTCGTATGGGGCGACAATTCTTATGGCCAGGCGACGCCCCCTGAAGGAAACGACTTTGTCGCTATCGCCGCAGGAGTGTATCACTCTCTTGCCCTCAAATCCGACGGCTCCATCGTCGGCTGGGGTTCGAACGGTTCTGGCCAGGCGACACCGCCTTCAGGAAACAACTTTGTTGCCGTCGCAGCAGGAGGGTCTCACTCCCTTGCCCTCACGTCCGACAACACTATCGTCGCGCGGGGAAACAATTCCTCCGGCCAGTGCAATGTCCCTGAGCCGAATACCGGTTTCATCGCAGTCGCTGCGGGTAATTATCATTCTCTTGGCCTGAAGGGCGACGGCTCTATCGTCGCGTGGGGAAGCAATGACTACGGCAAGTGCGATGTTCCTGAGCCGAATACCGGCTTTATCGCCATTGTTGCGGGCGGGACCTGCAGTTCAGCCATTGTCCAGACGTGCGATTATGCACTTGCCGGCGATTTGAACGACGATTGCAGAGTTGACTTTTATGACTTTGCGACGATGGCTTCAAACTGGCTGATTGACTGCACCGCCGAGGCGGGAAATCCCCAGTGCGTACACAAGTAGCCGTGGCTGCGGCGTGAGCATCTAACCGATTCTTTCCAGAGTATGCCGGATTACACGAGGGGACGCTGGCTCATTTCAACATACGCAAGATATAATGGATATCAGTCGAGGCGGATGCCTTTCTGGTGGAGCCAGTCCTTGAGGTCGCCCATTTCGGTATCGAAGACCTCGTTGTCGTAATCGGCTTCAAGGTCGCTGATTTTTTTTGCGAGGTCGGCCTGGTCCTGGACGATTTCGGATAATCTGCGTTCGAATTCGTCGCCCATTTCGCGGAGGTCGTCGAGGTTGAGCTGCAAGTCGAGCAGGCGGCCAAGCGTTTTGATGACGGTCTCGATGGCCCGTGGGTTATAGCCCTGGACATAAGCCGGTATTTCTGCGATGAGATTCAGCATAGTGACGCCCTCGTCAGGCGCACGGGTGGTCAGATACGTGATGATGCTGGCAGGGCCTTCGTAATTTGTGAACCTGATGCCGGGATGCGTGAGGAGGTCTTTTAGTTTTTCATCCGACAATGAGCAGGTGATTCGCGGCTCCCGCGTATGCGGCGTCAGCCCCGCGACGCTGCCGATAAAGAAAATCTGCGATATACCAAGTTCTTTGCACAGGGCGAATATGCAGTCGGCGTATTGCTGCCAGCCGAGGTTTGGTTCTTTGCCGCCAAAGAGGACCAGGTCGTTTGCCTCGGAGCAGTAAAAGGTGCTGGCAGGGGGGTTGTAGGTGAGGATGATGCCTTCCTTGATTTGAGTATGCGGGCGGAAAAACGCCGAAATTTCCATTGGGGCGGGGAAGTTATAGATGTAAAACCCCTCCGGCTCGATGTGAGCGAAGGCCTCTGCCTTGAGCTTATCGCGGAGGTATTTTATTGCGCCGGTCGAGGCATCGCCGCCATCCATCCAGCCGGCGAGGCCGAGGACCAGGCGGGGGCGGTTCAGTTTCGGTTTGCGGTAAATCTTCAATCTATCTGGCGTCATATCAATCCCTTATTGCCGGGATTTGTTTCTACCAGTTATTGGCCCGTTAATCCACAGGATTTCAGACGGAAGCCGTACCAGGGGTGCGCTTCAGCTTTGTAGGTAGATTTTCTTTTCGCTGCGTAGCACGGGCTTCCAGCCCGTGCAGACACGGCCAGGATGGCCGTGCTACGAGGAATCCGTTTTCTTACCCACAAACGTGAATCGCACCCCCACACCAGGATATTTTAATACGATTGTTGCAGCGAAGAGTTGGTATAATTATCCACGCAGCAGCGGCGCAAGCCGTGCTGCGAACGATAGGGGAATGTACATTGAAGGTTCAGTGCGAGCTATGTCCTAAGATGTGTGTGATAGCGCCGGGTCAGAGCGGCGAGTGCCGGGTGCGAATCAACACCGACGGGGTACTGCGGACCGTTGTTTACGGGTATCCCTGCTCGATGAACGTTGACCCGGTGGAGAAGAAGCCGGTGTTTCATTTTCTGCCCGGCAGCCCAATCATTTCCATCGCAACGGTCGGGTGCAATCT